>NZ_JADEWV010000347.1 GCF_015207455.1 Microcoleus sp. LEGE 07076 | reverse complement strand
GGTTATAGGAGTTAAGTCAAATGGCAAACAAACTCCAAGTAAAAACACAGTCGATCGGCTACAGTGACTTTTACTGGAACCGCTTTAGTCCGAGAGTCGCGACGATTAGCAGCATCCGCAACGCCAACCACTGGGACGGCGGTTTTATCACCTACATTGCATTTGCCACAAAAGTTGAAGCTACAGCAGCAATGAAATATTTGCTCCTGCATCAACAAGCTGCCGATGTCGATATGCGAAAAGCTAAGCGAATGAAAGCAAAAGGCATTCGGTGGGAGCTAAAAATTAGGGGATTAGCTTTTAATGAAGTATTGAAATTTGCAACTATGGATATAGCTGGAAAGCTAGTTATGTCGCCTGAAAAGGTCGATCGAGTAACAGGCTGATAGCTGCATATTCCAGGATATTGTTTCCGGTTGCATCGGAATAATAAAATCGAATCAACAGTCAACAGTCAACAGGTAGGGGCGGTGCCTGTGAGTGCGGGCCCTGACAACAGTCAACAGTCATATGAACCAGTGGCCTCCGGCCGACATCGTTTGTGCAGACGCGGTTTTAACCGCCGAATCATCTACGGGCGATTTACCGGGTTCGATATAACTTCTGACTTCTGCCGCTTCTTTTCAAGATACTGCTGGTGGTAATCTTCTGCTAGGTAAAATTCACCAGCGGGTTTGATTTCGGTGGCAATATCTTTGTCGTATTTGCCGGAAATTTGCAATTTTTGTTTGGAGGCGCGGGCGGCTTTTTCTTGTTCGCAATTGTGATAAAAAATCACTGATTTGTACTGTTCGCCTCTGTCGGGGCCTTGGCGATTGATTTGGGTAGGATCGTGACAGTTCCAGAAGATATCTAGCAGTGTTTCGTAACTGACGGTCGATCGGTCGTATTCTAGCACAACTGCTTCAACGTGACCGGTGATTCGGGCGCAAACGTCGAGGTAGCAGGGATTTGGCCAGTGACCTCCCGTGTAGCCCGCAGCAGTCGAGACGACACCGGCAACGGCGCGAAATTTGTGTTCGACTCCCCAAAAACAACCGGCGGCAAATGTGGCTTTTTCCATCGTGTTACTCATCGTATTGGGATCAAATTTGGCACTCGATTACGCTTGACATATTCCCATGAGCGTGCATTCCCAAACTAATCGCGGCTGTACGTAGTTTAGCAAATATTGTCGTGCTTTTTCCAAGGGTTCTAAGGGCGATCGACTAATTCGCCCTGTCAAAAATTGCTGCCAGTAACAATGCTGTAAATAATCGATCAACCACAACTGAGCTTCTGTATCCAAAGTTTTATCAATTTCCTTTGCCAATTCCAAAGCAGAGGGCAAATTTCTAGGCAAATTCTTCACCTTTTGCAGCAAATCGTCGGGGATTGATTGCAGTTGCTGCCAAATCGCAATTGCTTCCCCAGGACTTCCCTGAGCCATCCCCATTACCTCGGGACAAGATAAAATATCCGCGAATCCGGCTTGCTGCAAAACTTGCGCCATTGCTTCGGAATTCAGCCGAGAAAATTGGATCTTTTGACAGCGAGAAATCAAAGTCGGTAGCAAAACTTCCACAGTCGGAGCAATTAAAATTAAGGCTGCTTTTCCCGGTTCTTCTAAGGTTTTCAACAAGCCGTTGGCTGCTCCTTCGCCCATTGTTTCTGCTTGTTCCAAAACTACGACTGAACAGGCAGCTTGTAGCGGCGGCCTGCTCAAAAATTCACTGATTTCTCTAATTTGTTCTAAGCGGATTTGGGGCGGTGCTTTCCGCTTTAAACCTGCTTCTTCTGCTTCTTTTGCCGACAGCCGTTTGCCTTGGTTCATGTAAGTTGGTTCTACCCAGAGCAAGTCTGGATGATTTCGCTGCCGCACGCGATTTTGCACGGAGGCGATCGATTGCTTTTCGGGAAGATTGGCTGAGAATAAAAGCTCGATGAAACACTGGGCGGCTAGACTTTTACCGATGCCGTTAGATCCGACAAATAAATAACCGGGAGCAATGCGGTTGCGATCGACTGCTTGAGTTAATAATTCTACTGCTCGATTTTGTCCGATTAATGATGTGAAATAATTCATGTGACAGTTGACAGTTGATAGTTGACAGCCCCCTGATATCAATTCCGTTACGGAATTATTCATTTCTCTCTAATCTCTCTGTGTTCTCTGTGTTCTAGTAAGGTTAAATCATTCCGATGTTAACGGATTTGATATAAGTTGCGAGACAATAAGGAGGCTCTGCCTCGCCCCAGAACCATTACCAGGCACAGCCTGGTAACGAGCAAAAAAGATCCGGCTTTTGGCGATGTGTGTCTGTCTAATGTTCAGTATTGGGGTTATGTAAATATCCCCAATCTGCTAACCTGGGAGTGAGGATTGTTTGAATTTCCTGGGCGACTTCGTGTTCGGGACGATCGCCATTTATCTGGACAATTCGAGATTTATTTGATCGGGCTAATTCCCCAAAACCTTGCTGTACAAGGCGGTGAAACTTCAAATCAGCTTGCTCGATCCGATCGCGCCCTCCCCGAGCCCTTACCCTCGCCAAACCTGCTTCCACATTAATATCCAGCCACAAAGTAAGATCGCTTTCCAAGTCGCCCGTGGCAATTTCATTCAACTGCTTAATTAAATTTAACTTAAGACCGCGACCGTAGCCTTGATAAGCAATTGTAGAGTCAGTAAAGCGATCGCACACAACAATAGTTCCCTTTGATAACTCGGGTTTAATTAATGTTTCGACGTGCTGAGCGCGATCGGCAGCATACATCAGTAATTCTGCTATATCAGATACCAATTCTTCCGAATCTTGTTTGAGCAACAAATGTCGCAGTCCTTTTCCCAACTCAGTACCCCCCGGTTCGCGAGTAGCCACCACCCCTACTTTCAAAAACCAACTTGCTTGCAGCCAATGTATCAACCGCTGCATTTGCGTAGTTTTACCCGCACCTTCAACCCCCTCAAAGACGATAAGTTTACCTTTCATGACTCTAACTTTCCATTTAAATAAAATAAATCCATATTGTACTGTCAATCTCTTCTAGGTTGGGTATGATAATACAGTCTAAATGCCTCACCGTTGGAGTTTTCTATGGCTCGCTATACTGGTTTTTTTATCGTTGCCGTTCCGATCGACCGTCTGCGTCAGTCCTTGATTGAAATTTTAGAGTCATGCAATCTTGATATTATCTACAATACAGGAGATTCTCTCATGGCCCGCGAAATTCCAGGTCAAGTTTCGATTCCGAAACTGGTCACCGCCGAAGTTCTAATTGAGAAAAACACGGCCAACGACTCAGAGGTTCGCATGAATTTCGTGATCAAAAACGAGGAACTGCCCCTGCAAACCAATAACCACTGCCGTCAAATGTTCGAGCTAGTCAGCCGCTCAATTATGAAAAATAATAATTGGCGGCTGTTGGAAAGTATGGCCCTGTAGGCATTAGTGCTCAGCCATTAGTGTTCACCCATTAGTGCTCAGTCATTAGTCGTCAGCCATTAGTTCCTAGCTAGTGACCGATGACTAATGAATTTAATCTTCAATCGCTAAATTTAAGCTCGAAATCTGCGGCGCAGCAACAAAGAATTTGTTACAACGCTAACAGAACTAAAAGCCATAAATGCACCCGCCGCCGCAGGACTGAGTAGAATACCCGTTGCAGGCAGCAAGATACCGGCTGCAACCGGAATTCCCAGAGTATTGTAAGCAAAAGCCCAGAATAAATTTTGGCGAATCTTATTAAAAGTAGCGCGACCAAGGTCGATCGACTCAACAACATCCATCAAAGCATTTCGCATCAGCACAATTTGAGCAGTCTCCACAGCCACATCAGTGCCGCAGTGCAAACCGATACCCACATCAGCTTGAGCCAAAGCCGGCGCATCATTAATACCATCCCCCACCACAGCCACTTTACAGCCTTGAGCCTGCAAACTGGCGATCGCCCTCGCCTTCCCCTCCGGCCGCACTTCGGCCAAAACATCAGCCGTCGCCAAACCTAACTGCTGCGCTGTCACCGCCGCCGCCGACTCCCCATCCCCCGTCACCATCATCACCCGCAATCCCATGCCCCGCAGG
>NZ_JADEWV010000044.1 GCF_015207455.1 Microcoleus sp. LEGE 07076 | reverse complement strand
CTCGATTATGCTGCTGCTAACTACGCTGGTAAGTACACTCGCCTAGGCATCCGCTTTCGCAGTCAGTTTTGTTACATTGATGCCTATACAGAACCTGATGTCCCCCTAGATTTTCCCAGCAAAGAGCTTGGCGTATCTCGTGAAGAATACTTAGAACGAAGGCGAAATACCCCCCTTCACCTGTGTCGGCTGCGTTACTTTAGTGATGAAGAAGCTTGGACTCTGGGGTTTTACGCCTATAGCAGTGAAAAATACGAGCCTTGTATGTTCAGCAATGGTAGTTTCTACGGTACGAAGAAGCATTTGATATCTCTTCTATGTACTTGCAATAACTCAAAATGAGCGAATATCAATATTACGAGTTTCAAAGCGTCGATCGACGTTTGACTCAATCCGAACAAGAAGCACTCAGCAAACTCTCTAGTCGCGCGCAAATAAGCTCTAGTAAAGCTATTTTTGTTTATAGCTATGGAGACTTTCCGGGCCAAGAAAAACAATTATTAATCAAATATTTCGATGCTATGTTTTACATAGCTAATTGGGGATCGTTACAGCTAATGTTTCGTTTCCCCAAAGGTTTGATTGATGTTGAACTGATGCGGAAATATTGTGTTGAAGATATAGTTGAGGTTTCAGAAATTAATGATTTTGTCATTTTAGAGATTTCGATTAACGAGGAAGAAGGTTTTGATGGGTGGATAGAGGGAGAAGGAAGTTTATCCTCTTTGATAGGTTCGCGTCAGGAAATTTTGCAGGGAGATTATCGTTTACTTTATTTGGCTTGGCTGAAAGCGATTACCTATCTTGATGAACTCAACGACGAAGATGAAGATGAGCGAGATGACGATGATGAAGATGATGATGCAAATGATGAAGAAGAAGGACTAGAGCCACCTGTTCCTCCTAATTTCGGTAAGTTATCTTCATCGTTACAGGCTTTTATCGATATTTTTGAAGTGGATGAGCATCTACTGAAAGCTGCAATCAGTGCGAGTGTTACTAAACCTTCAATTCCCGAAAGTAGCATGAAAGAAGCTATCAAAAAACTAGCTCGTTCTGAAGTCGATACTTTTTTACTGCGGTTAGTCAAAGGAGAAGCTAATCTCTCTGTTGAATTGAGTAAGAAATTATCAGGAATGATAGAAGTTAAGCAAGATGACAATCCCGGTAAACGAACAATTCGTCAGCTTTTAGAAAGTGCAAAAAAGGCAGAAATAGAGGAAGAATACACAAAGAAAGAGCTAGCTAAAGCTGCACGAATCAGAGAATTAGAAGCTTTGGCTAAGCGAGAAACGGCAGCTTGGGAAGATATAGACGCTCTGATTCAAAAAGGAACTTCTAAATCTTACGATGAAGTAGTGCCGTTACTTTTAAAACTCCGAGATTTAGCGGATCATCAAAACGAAAAAGTTAAATTTTTAAAACGGCTTCAACAACTTCACGATCAATATAGCAGTCGCTCTGGATTGAAAAGACGTTTGCTTATAGCGAATTTATAATCCAAATCAAGGTACCTGTTGTCAGATAATACAATCGTTCTGCTTTTTTTAAGACGCAGCGCAGGCTTTTTTCAACCAGGCGATTGTGGTAGCATCGAATACGGGTGAGAGTTTCTCAACTACTGAAGTGTGATAGTTGTTTAACCATTGTAATTGAGTTGTTGAGAGCCGATCGACATTTATCAATTTTTGCTCGAACGGAATATACGTCAGCGGTTCAAATCCGTACCAAGCCGTGCCGTTTTTTGATGGCATTTCCCTGACAACATAGAGATTTTCGAGGCGAATTCCGCCCCAGCCTGGTTCGTAATATCCCGGTTCGATACTTGTTACCATTCCCGGTTCGAGGGGATATTGGACAAATTTGCTGATACCGTTGGGGCCTTCGTGACCGGCTAAAAATGCGCCGACTCCGTGCCCGGTGCCGTGTCCGTAGTCTAGCTGTTGTTGCCATAATACCGCACGGGCGATCGCATCTAACTGCGATCCGGTTGTACCTTTCGGGAATTGCTGCATGGCACAGTTGATGTGTGCTATCAAAACTGTGGTGTAGTGTTCGATTTGCTGCGTTGTCGGTTCCCCGACTATCATGGTTCTGGTGTCGTCGGTTGTCCCGGCTAGATACTGTGCGCCTGAGTCTAGCAGCAGCAATTCTTGGGGTTTTAAGGTGATTTCGGGGCTTGGGGTTCCGTAATGTACGATCGAGCTATTTGCACCCGCACCGGCGATCGTTTTAAACGTTAAAGTCTGAAAATCAGTTTCTTGCTGATAAAAACTTTCGATGCTTTCTTTAACATCAAACTCTGTCAATACATTACCATTTTCTAGCTGCTCTGTCAACCACTTTAAAGTCAGAACTTTCGCTCGGCTTGCCTTAAAATTGGCTGATTTCATCTGCTCGATTTCCACAGGATTTTTCCGAGCTTTCATCCCTTCTACCGGATTCGCAGCGAAAACTATTTCAATTTTATTTTCAGCTTTTTGCCCACCTAAAACTAACTGGTACGTGCCTGCGGTGCTGTGTTTCGAGTCTAATAGCACCCGAACTTTATTCGACAAATTGACGCAAAAAGATTCTAATATTGACGGATAGTCTGCATAGGGAAGCAAAGTTACAGCAGCCGACAATTCTTTTTTGATTTCTGGTGAAACTCGATCGCGATTGGTAAACAAAAACGCTGCATCTGCAGTGACAATGGCATAGGATATGAAAATCGGAATGTGGGGAATATCCGAACCTCGAAGATTGAACAGCCACGCTATTTGATTGAGGTTGCTAATCGGCAGTACATCGATGTTAGCTTTTTGCATCGCTTCCCTGACTCGGGCTAATTTTTGGGCGGCGGTTTCTCCCGTCAGAGATACTGGTAAACTAAATATCGGAGATTCGTCAATAGCGGGTAAAATCTCTGCTGTTTCTCGAACTTTGTCTGCTAAATTTTCAGATATCGCTACGAGTTCAATTCCAGCAGTTGCAAATTTTCTGACCCAGTTTTGATATTGCTCTGTCGCTACAGTAAACGGGTCAAAACCAAATCTAATCTTAGTTGATTTTTGGGCAGATTCTACCGCTATTTTTTCTAAGGTTTCAATTAAACTTAAATTTCCTTCTAAGCCGAGTTTCGAGATTTTAATTAGTGCAGCATCCACTTGCAATTCTGCTTGTTCGTAATAACGGGAATCCACAAACAACCAAGCAGCATCTTTACCAACCAACAAATCCCCGGCCGAACCCGTAAAGCCGGAAATCCAAGCTCGCCGCTGCTTGGCTGCTGGAACTGATAAATTCAAGTGTTCGTCAACCGCTGGGATCAAATAGCAATCTAAATTATTATCGACCATCAAAATACGCAACTGTTCCAGTTTTGATGCCGATGTATTTTGGATATTCCTATTGGCTTTTACGTTGGTAGCGACCATTTTTTTATCTCCTATTTTATTTTTTTAAAATTGTCTTCAAGCCTTTGACCAACCTGCTAATTCCTGCCGCCGCTGTTTCAGTTTCCAGAGCACCGTAAGCAACGCGCAAGTAGCACCCGCTATCCATCCCGAAGGTTGTACCGGGAAGCACTGCTACGCGATATTCACGAATTAATTGTTCTACTAATTCCATTGTATCGAGTTCTGTGTCAACTTTCAAGAAAAAGTAGAAAGCTCCGCAGGCAGGGGAAATTGTACACAGATTGTGGATGGTATTGAGTTCGTCTAATACGAGTTGTCGCACTGATGCGATCGCCCTTACATAATTATCGCAGTAACCTCTACCAACTTGCAAGGCTCCCAGGGCTGCATATTGAGAAATTACCGGCGGACAAATTAAAATGGTATCTTGAATTTTCCTCACAGAAACGAGCAAATGTTCTGGGATTACCATATATCCGATACGCCAACTCGCAAAACCGTAGGCTTTGGAAAGGGTAAACAAGGAAATTGTATGTTCGCTGCTGTTGGGAAAAGCTGCCGGAGAACAGTGTCTAACACCCTCATAAGTAAAATATTCGTAAGCTTCATCGCTAATGTGATAAATGTTGTGTTGGCGACAAATTTCGTTAACTTCGCGGAGTGCTTCAGCAGCATAAACTACGCCAGTTGGGTTGTTGGGTGAAATAGTAACAATGGCTCGCGTTTTGTCGGTAATTGCTTTTTTTATAGCATCGATATTGAGTTGATAGTTAGCATCGGTTTCTACGATTACGGGACGGCAATTTGCCATAATTGCCGCCATTTCGTGGTTGAAGTAATAAGGTGATTGGATAATAACTTCGTCCCCGGCCGAAGTAATGGCGAGAATGGCGTTGGTAAATCCCATGTTGCTGCCGGCAGTAACGACAACGCAGTTTTTGCTGTTAATTTCTATGCCGTTATCTGTTTTGAGTTTGGCTGCGATTGCATCTTGTAATTGGGGAATTCCTTCGACGGCTTTGTATTTGTGATTGTCAGGATTTGCGAAAAATTCGGCGATTTTGTCAAATGATTCTTGGGGCGGATTGTAGTAAACTACGCCTTGTCCTAATGATATTGTTCCTGGATTTTGGCGGATCAGTTCTCCTACTACTGGAATTATTGGCGATTGTACCGATTGCATTCTAGTCGGGTAATTTTTCATTTAATTTAACTCTGTTTTTAGGATAAAATTTGTTTGCAGACGGCGGTTGAAACCGCGTCTACCAAAGGGAAGTCCGCCTCTGCGGACTGAAGAAAATAACGTAATTTTAACTACCTAGTCTTCAACCCGCGGAGGCGGGTTTTGCTTGTGTAGACGCGGTTTCAACCGCCGTGGATTCTAAACTCTTTCAACTTCTATTGTAGAACCTTGCGGTGACTTGAACACTTTAACTTGTGCCGGCAATCTTTCGCCCAAACCTCGAACGTGGGTAATCACTCCAATCAGCCTTTCTCGCTGCCGCAAAGATTCTAAAATTTGAGTGACGCTTTCGAGAGTTTCTGTATCTAAAGTGCCGAATCCTTCATCCAGAAACAAGCTGCCCAACTGAGATCCTTGAGACAGTTTTTCTGACAAAGCTAAAGCCATTGATAGGGAAGCAGCAAAGGTTTCTCCGCCGGAAAGAGTGCGGACTCGCCTAGCTTCGCCACCGTTCCAATTATCTGTTACCCAGTATTCGCCTTCTTGGTTTTTTAACTGGTAGCGAGTTTCGGTTAATTCTTGCAAAATTACGGTGGCGCTGCCGACCAATTCTGCTTCTAAATGTTCTAAAATGTATGATTGAAATTCGTTGGATTTCAGATTCTGCGCTAAGGTATGATAGGTTTGCTCTTGTTCTGTGAAGTTTGTGATTTGCTGTGACAGTCTTTCGGCTTGTTCGAGGGTTTTGGCTGCTACTTGAATCCACGCTAAGAGCTCGGCGCGGTTGTTGTTGGCTTGTTTGAAGTTTGCTTGGGCGGTGTGTTTTGCCGCTCGCACAAGTGCTAAAGTATCTTCATCGGTAGTCCGACCCGCGATCGCCTCGCTTAAATCCTTCGCCCGCGTCTCTAGCTGAATTTTTGACTCGCGCACGGAACGAATCGCATTTTCCCACTGCGATTGTTCGTTAACTGTCGTCACCGCTGCTAAAAATGTCTCTTCTGTGAAATCAGCCGCTGTTAATTTTGCTAACCAATCCACAGTTAACTGCTGTTTGTCGGCTTGGGTTCGTGCAAAAACTTCTCCAGCTTGTTGCTCTCTCTCTGCTGCTTGAATAGCACGATTGTGAGCAAGTTGATAAGATTTTTCGGCAACTTTCAACAGATTTGCCAACTCTTGCTTGTCTGCTGCTAAAGCTTGTGCTAAATTAACATAGGGTTGATATTCGGTAATTTGATAAAGCGCATTGACACAACTTTGTAACTGCTGCTGTCGGCGGTCGGATTCGGCGATCGCCTCTTGATATTCTTGCTGTTTAGCAGTTTTTGTTGTCGATGCAAAATTTAATTTTTGTTGAAAGTTTTCATATTCCAACGATGCGATTTGGAATTGCTGCTCGGCTTCTCGGTATTGGCGATCGCTCTCTTTAAGCATTGCCAACTCCTGCTGCAACGGCAAGATTTCCCACTGATAATCCTCCAGAATTTCCGAGATTTGCTGCCGCAATTCTGCAACTCTCTTCGCCGTCAATTCCAACGTTTGGGCAATTTCTGAGTGTTTTTGCTCGCAGGATGAAACTGCACTTTTGCCCTCAGCAGCAGCCATTTGAGCAGATTGAACAAACTGGTTTGCTGCCACAACTTTCCGGCGCAAACCAACGACATCTACAATCTTAGAACTCGGCAAAGCAGGCAGCAAATCGCTCTCAGGATGTACTCCCCCGCACACCGGGCAAGTATCGCCAGAATTCAGCGACATTCTGACAGCAGCAACACTCTCTAAACGCGTCGCTTCAGCATTAGCAGTTTCCGCTGATTCTAACTCGTTCCCGCACTCTTTGAGCCGGATTTCTGCCGCTACTAAATTAGCGGCAACCTCCAGGTAATTCTGTTGAGCGCGTTCTTTTTCTGCGAGAGATTTATGCAACATTTCCTGCTGGGTTTTTTCCTGCTCGGTAACGAGCTGAAGTTCCACCAATAATGGTGCAATTTGCTGCAACTTATCTAAACGCTTGCCTCCCGGCGAATACTGTTCTAGCAGTACCGCTGCTTTGGTAACTCGAAAACCTGCACTCTGAATTTTAGTGTTAGTAGCTTGCAATTCTTTATCTGCTGTTTTGAAAAAGCGGAGTTTTTCCTGTTGTTTTTTTTGGGCTAGCGCAACTTCTTTTTCTAATCGATCGCGCTGTTCTTCATATACTTTAGCAGCAGTAAGAGCATCTTCGCGCGCCTTAATTTGTGGCGCTAGCGCCTCTGATTTGGCTTTAGCAGCGTCAAGTTGCTCTTGCTCTGCTACCAGCTCGCAGCGAGCTTTAACTAATTGCTCCCGCGCGGATAGAGCGGCACTTTCGGCAGTTTCATGCTGACTGCGAGCCGATCGCACTAAAGCCCAATCTCCCTGCAAACCATTGGCAGCTTGCGCTTTTTCTAAACGCTGCGCTAAAATTTCAATATCTGCCCAACGAGCATTTAATTGAGTCAATTCTTGTTGCAACTCTTGCTGGCGAGCTATTTGTGAAAATAGCTGTTCCTCTTCATCTAAAGTTTTTTGAGCTTTGACAACTGCCACCTCTAACTCGGGTAACTGCCGCTCCAAAATCCCGAGTTGCGAGCGCTTTTGAGTTACCTCATCCGCCCCAGGCGCGCTCAACTCAGCTAACTGCCTTTCCACCATTTCCCGTTCCTGTTTCAGCAACTTTGCGAGTTCGTTTGCTTCCTTCCGCATCTTCTCAAAAACCTCAAATCCCGCTAGCTGCCGCAAAATTTCTCGGCGCTTAGAAGTATCTCCTTTAATGAACTCATCAAACTTGCCTTGAGGCAGAATAATTGCTCGCGTAAAAGTATCAAAATCCATTCCTAAAATCTGTTCTATCGTATTTTGAACAGCAACAATACTCGTTCCCAAAGTTTCCCATTCGCCGTTTTGCCAGTTGTCCAAAATTACCTTATTTTCAGGAGTTTTTGGACGAAAACGCCAGGTTCGCGTCACCCGGTACTGTGCCGAACCCACAGCAAAACGCAACTGCACTTTTAAATTTTTGCTGCCTTGACTAGCCAAATCGCTTACTTGTTTGCCGCTGCGAGTTGTCGTGCCGAAAAGCGCGTAAGTCATCGCATCTAGCAGGGAAGATTTGCCCGCACCCGTAACACCCGTAATTGCAAACAAATCGAGTTGAGAAAAATCTAAACGCTGTTCCCGGCGGAAGCTAGTAAATCCTTCGAGCAAAAGTTCTAGTGGACGCATAAATGATTTTAAATTTGATATTTTGGATTTTAGATTGTGGAATTTTTACAATGATGTTTCTCCTAGTGCTATGGCACTTATCAAGTTGGTTCGGCAGAGCGGGAGTAATGGCAAAGAATTAGTAATTACCAATTACTAATTTAACTATTAGGTGTTTCCTTAAACTTATTGTACAAATTTTGAAATTCCTCCAATACAGCGGGTTGCGGTGTCGTTCCCAAGCGGTTTTGATAGTAGTTGCTGAATTCGGTCGCCGGATCGAAATTGTTGGGATCGATATTAGTGATTTCTGTGGGCTCTAGCGGTGAATCGCGATAGCGCGGTTCGATCGACACCGCTTGAGAACAGATTTGTCGCACGCGATCGGCTAATCCGATTTGCGGGCTGTCGAGATCGACAATTACCTTCAAGAAACCAGGATGATATTGATGAGCTTCTAAAACAGCATCAAGATTGTCGTTATCACATTTAAGCACTTTTAACGGTTTGTGGCAAGCCACAGATTTAAATTCTACTTTTGCCTGACTTCCCGGCTCAACTTCTATCAAACAAAATCCTTTTTCCTGTTCGGCTTCTCCGAAATCTAACTGAATTAAAGAACCGGAATAATAAGCGGGGGAATTATTAACAATCCGCTGGTGAATGTGGATGTGTCCGAGGGCGACATACTGAGCTTCCGGCGGCAGAGTTTGCGACGAGTGCAGGTATTTGTCTCGCGTGTAATAAGCCACTTCCGATTTTGCCAATCTCGCCCCGTCAATGCTCATGTGTCCCATCAGCATATTCACAGTATTGTCTCGAAAATCTCTGGTTAAATTTTGAAGTAAATCTGCTACAATTTCGCGGTAATTTTGGCGGCGGTTGGCATCACCGGAGTGCCACAGAGAATTAGCATCTAACAGTCTTTGTTCGGAAGCAAAAGGCATTGCTCCCACGCAAAGTTTGCCGTTTTTTGTGTTAAGATGAATCGTGCCGCCGTCTGCGGAACGCTTGGGTTTGCCTAGGGCGCGAACGCCGGCGAGGGAAAGCAGTTGGGCGATGCTGTCGATGCGGGATGCGGAATCGTGATTGCCGGCGATCGCAATTGCGGGAATTCCGGCTGCTTGGAGCTCGCAAAAAAAGTGATAGGCAATGCGCTCAGCGTAGGCTGGAGGGTTGGGTACGTCAAAAATGTCGCCGGCGACGAGCACGGCATCGACATCGAGCTCTTTGGCTTGTTTCAACATCTGTTCGAGGGCGATCGCAATTTCAGAAGTGCGATCGATCCCTCGAAAACGCCGCCCCAAATGCCAGTCAGCAGTATGAATTATTCGCATAGGAAGAAGGAAGAAGGAAGAAGGAAGACGGAAGATGGAAGATGGAAGATGGAACACGGAATAAAAGATGCACAAAAAGCTTTTATGAGAGCCGTATTTTATGTTTAATTAGGTAAATTGATAGTGGATTTATTTGTCAACTGTGCAAGTTCATTTCATACTCGATGTATTCTATCACTTATCTTCAACCGATGGGCGGTTAACTCGAATCAGCATACCTCTCAAAGTTTCTAGATTAGAAATAGCCTCATTAATCCGCGCAGCCAGCCGCTCTCTATTTGAATCATCTTTACAAACAATGATACCAGCATGGTCGGGTTGTAATGCGTGCAGCTTGATAAAATGACGGCGATTGAGGGTTAAAATAGCGCGGTCAATACTCAATGCAAAAGCTAATACCTCTTCATCAGGAATTTTTTGATTAGCATTTCCTGCTTCCTGTACTGTCAGGACATCGTGACCTAAAGTTCTTAGAAATTCCACAATTCGCCTTGGGTATTGTTCATCTGCATAAAAACGTGCCACTTTTTAATCATCCTCATTTTCTTGAATTGCTGTTTCAATCTCGTCAGGATATGCCTCAGCATAAGCCCAAGCATTTGCCAAGTCAGCGGCACGCAGAGTCGGATAATCTTGTAACAGTTCAGATTCAGAAATACCTAAACGGCGAGCATTTACCAGCACCCAAACAGGAATGCGCGTTTGTCTGATACAAGCATCGCCGCCGCACACTCCAGGAGTCTTTTGAATTCCAGACCAAAAGTTGGTTAAACTTTGGGCTAAAAATTGTATAGCTTGAGTCTTTTCCTCTGGACTTAACGCCAGGAGTTGGGGTTGCAATTCTTTCAGTGTCATGTTCGCAGTTATTGAGCTCATAAATATTAGCTTGTTTTGGCATACAAGTATTCTAGCAGTGACTAAATCAAAATTTTCATAGCACTCCTGGATCGATACCAAAGAAACCGGGTTTTTTACTGAAATTCAAGGTGGGAGTGCAGTATTTTCGCAAAAAACCCGGTTTCTAGCCGCTGCGTAAATTTTGTCTCATTCCACAGGCTTCACATCGTGAAACCGAGTATAATCAACCACCCGCCCGCCATCCGGCGTTCTCAAAATAATATCTACAAACCGCATATTCCACATAATTTCCGACGCTACAAAAGAATGTCGCGCGTTAATTGTTTGCGAAACAGTTTCGTCAATTCCCATCAGCGTAATTATAATTTCTGCTTGCTGCTCGCTCAAATCTAGGGCAGTAAGTTGGTATAAAGGACTGTTCTCATCAATTGGGTGCATAACAGTCCAAGTTAAGGCAAAAATAGGAGATTGACTCCGCACCAATTGCAAATCGTAAAAACGCCGCATATATTCTCCTTCCGATGTTACTTTGTCGAGGATCAAAGTAGCTTTTTGCTGCGCTTCTAAAATTTGGTTGAAGCGCTGATTTCCCGCGCGGTACATCAGAGTGGGAACGCCGTTGAAAGGAGCGATTACAGCTACGCGGCTGAAGATCACTCTAGCGGTGGGCCGAGAAAATTTAGAAAAAGCCAATCCTGTCACCATTGCCACTCCCCACAAACCAAAAAACGCTTCAATGGCGACCATAGTATTAGCGTACTCCGTGCGCGGATACATGGCGCCGTAGCCGATTGTCGCCATTGTTTGCACGCTGAAATAAAAGGCATCTTTGAAAGAACCAGGCCGTGCATTAGCGATGCAATCTCCTCCCGCCAAGTAAGCAAAAGCAAATAAAGAATTCGTGACTGCATAGGAGAGACAAATCAGAATAAAAAATTGTGGCCAAGAAAGAGTTAGCAGTTTGTGGTAGAGGTCAGAAAAATGCAGCCGAGGTAATCCCAACTTAACAATATTTAAGGTGAATTCTCCTTTTCGGCTGACTAAACGAGGCTGTTGCTGGCGGTTGCGGTGAATTTTCATTGCGATTTGTAAATGCGGCTGTTTCAATTTGTAACTATTGTTGGGAGCAGGAAAACTTATCCTTTAGACTGATTTCTAATTCCAAAAATTCAGATCGCAGCGGAGTTAAAAATGGTTGAGCTTAACTGGCGTGACAGTGTGGTGATGGTTTCTTTTATGGCTTCAATTGCGGGTTTGCTGCTGCTGGGCGATAAGCGCGAGTCGAAGCTGGCGGGCGAGCGTACTTTGAGCGAAGAAACTTTGATCGAGATGAGCTTTACTTACTGGATAGTCTACTGCATTTCTTTTTTCGGGCTGAAACTTCATTTACCAGAGGATAGCTGGTGGTTGCTCAGTTTGAAGCTGACTACTGTTCTTTCTTACTTGTTGACTGCTTCTAGCATCCTCAGCTTGCCGCTGCAACGCATGGCTGTCAGACGAGTTGAAGATTGAAAAAACTTATAGCATTTCGATCTCTGATATGAGGTGCCATCGGCCAAACCGGCCTGGGTGGACATACCTCACAACGCGATCGAACCGCTATATTTGTAGTGAGGAATTCATAGCAAAATACACTTTAATGCCGCTTTTTCTTGAGTCCGCGTCGGCCCAAGAAAGTTTGTGTTGGGGCAACCCCCCTGTGGTTGCCCGGTTTCAACCGCCGAGGTAGATTGTAGGTTGGGTTGAGCGAGCGTGGGATTGCCCCAATAATAAATGATACAAAGGAATATGTTGCTAATAGATTATTTGAATCCATTGAAAAACTAGAGTTCCTGTTAAATAAATTGTTAAATGATGCAGAACTAATTATGAAATGGAACCGAGAAGTAAAAAATAAAGGTAAGGCGAGTTAATGCAGTTTAGATATTTGATAGCTTAGGATCGTGAATTAAATAATTTAGACAAGTTTGTGGGATGGGCTCTCCCGCCCGTCCCACAAGAACAATAAAGATTGCAGGTTATTTAATTCTCATTCCTTAGTCCCCCCGTGCCTACCCCCGATCCGGGCTCTTCATATCGTTTCCGGTTGCATCGGAATAATAAAATCGCACTCAACAGTTAACATTAAACCATTCAGTTTTTCGACTCGCCCGTCAACAGTCAACAGTCAACAGTCATGAGTAGTGCAACCGGAATTGATATCATGCGTGGGATTGCCCCTACTTGTTTAAAGTTTTTTTAGGTGAGGAATCCGGACGTAAGACGCCCAAAATGGCTGCGACTCGTCGCAATTGCCCTTGATATTCCGTGTTTGGTGCGGCTTGCCATTGGGGGCGGAAATCTCAGAAAATATCTTCATAGTCCCGGTAATCAGGCCTTGGGGACTTCGCAGCGGTAAACTAGAGACACGGACATCAATTAACGAACCGTCTTTCCGCTGTCGCCGACAGTCCTTGGCAAATTGCAATTCCCCGGCTAATTCTGACTTAAACATAACAGAAAAATCAGTAACTTCATCGCTGGGGACGATCGGCAAACTCTGCCCCAAAACCTCACACTGCTGCCATCGGAAAATTTGCTCCGCGGCTGGATTCCACGCCGTCACCAAAGTATTGGCATCGACACCGACAACTGCCACCGGCAAAGCTTTAATTAACCCTTCTAAAACTTGATTAGTTTCGCACAATTTAGCCTCTACTAACTTGTGTTCCGTGATGTCCTGACAAGCGCCGAACACACCGACAGGGCGATTCTCGGCTTCATCCCACACAACTTGCCTGCAATCCCACAGCCACCGGACTTCCCCTGATTTTGTGACAATTCGGTACTCGCTGACTTCCTTGCAACTGCGGGAGCGAGACTGCATTTGTTCCCGCAGCATTTCTCGATCTTCGGGATGAATCCAGTTGCATTCTGGCAAACCGGAATGTGCGATTTCTGATGCACTATAACCCGTAACCCGAGTAAAAGCTTCCGTCATCCACTCGCAGGCCCAGGTTTGGTCGGGCAACAAGTTAAAAGAATAGGCAAAATCTGAGGTAATTTGCGATAAAATGCGGTAGCGAGATTCGGATGCGCGCAGCGCTGCTTCGGCTTTTTTGAGTTCAGTAATATCTCTATTTGTCACGAGAACTGCTACGATGCAGCCCTCCGCACTCCTGATGGGGCTAAAGATGTAGCTGCAATAATTCCTGCGCCCTGTCTGCGGATGAATAAAGTCAGTTTCTGTTGTTAAACTTTGGCCTGTGGCTAGTAGATTTTTCCAGCATTTATTGTGGAGTTTAATGAGTTCTGGCGGCCAGCAAATTTTTTCTAATGTTTTGCCTAAAATGCAGGTTTTGGAAAGCGGAGTTAACTCTAATCCGGCGCGGTTAATATAAGTTAATCGCCCGGAGCGATCCAGCATCAATAGTCTGTCGGGTGTAGTTGAGAGTACGGTATCGAGCAGCTTGGTTTGTTGTTGTAACTGAGAGTAGATTTTTTTGAGTGCATTTTCGGCATTTTTGCGATCGGTGATATCTTGAAAAAACACCGATAAACCTTCTTCCGATGGATAAGCTTCGATTTCAAACCAGGTATTTAGTGGCTCGTAATACTCTTCAAATTTAACAGCAACCTTACGAGATACCGCCTTGTGACAATTATCAAAAAAAATCGTCTTAGCGCTGTCGGGAAACTGCTCCCAAATATTTTTTCCTAAAAGCTCTTGACGCTTTTTGTGCAAGCAATCCTCTGCTTTAGCATTGACGTAGGTAAACTGCCAGTGGCGGTCGATCGCCAAAAAGCCGTAGGTGATATTTTCTAAAATATTAAACATTTGCTTTTGCGATTTTTCTAAAGCTGCTGCTGAGAGCTTCCGCTCTGTGATATCGCGGGAATTGAGGATTATGCCGTTGATGGACGAATCGTGCAGCAAATTGTTAGCAATGACTTCTAAATACACCCAGTCACCGTTAGCGTGGCGTTTGCGATATTCTATCTGCGGTGCAATCCCCGGCCGTTTCAGCAATCTGGCAAAATATGCTTCCCAGGCAGGTACATCATCTGGGTGGAGCAAATCGCTGTGGAATACACCAATTCTTTGGTCGGGTTTGTAGCCTAGAATCCGCTCTAGCGCCACCGAATTTTGGTCTCGGATCTGCCCGTCAGCTTCAATAATTGTGATTAACTCGGAAGAGTTTTTCAGGATAGTTTTAAATCGGGATTCGCCTTGGGTCAGTGCCTTAGTCACCCTTTTGTAAAGTAGCTGGCTGCGCTCTAACTGCTGCTCTAGATTGCCTATTTTAGAATTTTGCTGAGATAGTTTTAGTTCTAACTTGTGGTTAATTTTTTCTAAATGATAGCGGTCTTCTGTTGTTAACAAAAGTGACATAAACTGGCTCGACAATTCCTGCAAAGATGAGGAGAAATGGTTGGTCTTGCTGCTTAAAATTGCTTTTTGCTCTGGAGGCAGTTCCTCTAGATATCGCTGCAACTCATCCCAATGCTTCAATACTTTTTGGATCATTGTGGTAAGCGCTCAAACTGGGGACAATTAATTTTTTTGATTCATTTTGCAAGTGTAGCACATGATTAAGGTCAAGTATCAAAATAAATAAATCTTCAAGATTAGCTGTACAGCCTTGGCGGCGATGCTAATTCCCTGGGGCGAAAGGGATCGGTGATGCGAGAAAGTTTGAAAAAATATTGGGCTAAGTAATATTACTGAAGATAGTTGTGATTTTTATATCTCGATATTGGTGGGTGAGTCTCGGCGCGGCACGATTGTGAATAAAAGACCGAGTTTTGAGCGGGTTGGGGCGGGTTTACTGGTTTTTAGTGCCGATCGGGCGCGAAGATGCTTTGACTGGAATAATGGTCGATCGAACAAAGATAATCTCAAATCAAATCCCGCGAGTTCGGGACGATCTCGCGGGTAAACAATCAAGATTTAAAGCCTTTAGAAGTTTTCTTTTTGTCCTGCGGTTTGGGCTTTGACTTTTGAACTTCGCCTAAAGCTTCTTGAAATAAGTTGTGCAGGTGCAGGGGAACGCTGGCGATTTCCGGGAGTTCGGGTTCTAAGGGTTTTTTAAACTCTTGCAGCAAAGAATCTAAATCGCGATCGCTGTGAAAATCTGTCCGCTGCAATACAGTTTGCAGAATTTGTGCTAATTTGGCTGGATTAAGTTGAGCTAACCGCCGCCAAATCCCGGCATTAATTGCCGGATCTTCTAGATAGCTACGAACCAGCTTTTCGTAACCGGGAATGGTTAAAAAGTCTTCTGCAGCCAGCATTTCGGTGAACTGACTGTAGGTAGACAAAAAGGTTTGTCCCCAGCGGGGATGAGAAAGTGCTGTCACCTGTTCGGCTTTTTTGAAGCGATCGGGCAATTCGACTTTCGGCGCTACCATTTTTGAACTAGCATTGCTGTAGATCGCCACCTCAACGGCTTTAACATCGGCGCCTGCTGCTGCGATTGCGGCTGCTTTGATTTCTTCTCGATCGACTCCGGCATCTTCCACAATATCCGCCAGAGATTTAGTTTGATCGATGCCGATGTCAGCTAGGCGTTTTTTAGTGATTGCTTCCTGAAATTGGGCCAACTGTTTGTTGAGGTGATATCCCGATAGCGTCACTTCGTCGCTGCCAAAAAATTCGGTAAAATCCTTGTGGTACTCTTCTACAGACTGCCAAGCTTGCTCTAACAATTCTGGCGCATCGCTGTAGAGGTTATTTTTGTGATTTTGCTTGAAATTGCCGATCGCCACTGCCAACTTCGGCTTGCCCAATTTCCCCATCGGGATGGGAGGGCTCGACAGTATCCACCAGTCATCGGTGAGGGGAGCAATCCGAGCCCCCAAAATTTCTCCTAACTTCAAGCGAGACATTTGTGCCAGCAAATTAGCGCTGTTGGGCTTGACAGCGTAGTGCTTTGCCGTCAGCCAGTTCATCAGTTCAAAGCTGTCGGGCGAAATTTTAGTAATTTCAAATAAGCCTGTGAAACTTCTGTGCCGCCAACTTTCTAGCAAACAGATATCGATCTCGGTTAAATCCGGCTGACTTTCGACAAAAAGGTCGATCGGGGTTGTGTCTCCGACTTTACCTTCAACCGTAAAACTGTCAATCACCTGATTTTGCTGAGCAATATCATAGCGCTCGCCCGTCGATCGAGCTGCTGCAAAAGCTTCCAAAGCTACCGCCAAATCTCCCTCAGCATCCATCACAAAGTCAATTAAATTTTGCTTGAGCGTCCAAGCTATTTCCAACATTTCGTCCACAAGTAATACCGATTTTGAATCAGAGGATTTAGATTTTTAACAATACTAAGACTTGATGCAACCGACTATTTTTTTCACTGCTGGGATTGCTTATCGCCTCGCGAACAAGCACAGAAATATGCGATTAATGCAATCAGTCCTGAATTAGTTTAATTGTAAAGCTTGCACTCAAAAAAAAGTATCAAGATCAAATTCCCTTGTTAGTTTTTTGCGCTCCCAGCCAGAAAACCAGCCGTGGAAAAATCTTGCTTCCTAAAAAAAGCGATTTTGCCATAGCATAAAAATACCCCTCCCGATGTAAAGAGGGGTACAAAATTCCCAATAACTTCGCTAAACTCGCGTTGAAAATAGTCCTAGATATCCACAACAGTCCCAGATGCAGAAACCTGTTCTTTTACCTTAAACACTTGGCTGGATTCAGCAGCGCGGGTAAAAAATCCAGAACGATCGAGTTTGCGTGCATCCAATAGCCAAAAATACTTGCTCGCCCGCAAAAAAACGGATACCGTACCCCGACGCTCGCGAGGTGATATCCCAAAATTTGAGACTAAGAGTTAAACTCCCAGATTCATCTGTGGAGTCAGTTTTTCAATCGACTGGCGGTGTTAGCGGCCGTCTTTGTCAATGTCGCCAGGAACAGCGCGTTCCACCCGGTCCCAAGCGTCGCGCGTGGCGTGCTTGGCTTTTTCCCAACTTATATTCGACTTACCGCGATTTGTTTCGTAGTCGCGCTGCAAATCGTTTTCGATGTCGCTGTAGCTTTTACCAGTACCGCCGTAACGGCTGTAACCTTCATAGCCGGTGCGGTATGCAGGTTGATAGTCGTCGTAAGTCGCGCTCGTGTCTGCGTAAGGACGGGAGCTGTAGTTGTTTTGCCAGTAAGCATCTTCTACTGTAGGGTCGATCGACTCTGCGACACCTTTACCCGCCAAACCGCCGCTAAACGCGCCCACAACAGCGCCCACAACAGCTCCTACAGGCCCGCCGACAGCACCGCCAATCGCAGCACCCGCAGCACCCGCACTCGCGGCACCGATACCGGTTCCGACTGGATGAGCTCCGGTTTCCCCAGAAATCGGATCTAGGTTAGCATCAGGTTCCTTTATCGTTTTTTTGTCATCGCTCATGATATTTTTTCCCTTTTATCTGACTGAAACTCTGATTAAATTTAGCTTTTAAATGCCTATTTATCCCTCTTCCTTAAGGATGAATATGTTAGTTTAAAAATATCGAGAAGGGCAAGTGGAAAAATCTCTTGGACGGAACGAATCATATCGTTTCCAATTGTATCGGAATTATATATTTGAATCATTGAGCGTGCGACAGTCTCGAAAAGCGGTCTGAATCGATCGCGATTAGCATCGCAAGTTCATGCTTCCAATGCTAATCGCGATCGATTCAAGTGGTTGAACACGCTACTACAAAAAAATAAGGTGCGCTGCTGCACACCTTACATAATTAGGTTCAAGCGAGTTTTGAGCGATCCTCTATTGTGTCCTCACCGAAGCTCCGTATTTAGCAACTTGAGTTAGATAGAAAATTGTTAATTTATTCTTGACCCGTGACTTTTTCGATCAGCTCTTCAGCTTTTTGAACAATGTTTTCTTGCGGGTGTTCTTCGTTGTATTCCTTTAAACTTTCGTCGTAAACCTTCTCGACCTTGGCAGGATTTTGAGCTGTTTTGACTATATCTTCGTAAGCTGCTTGGGGATTGAGATCCTCGAAACTTTCTGCGGGGTCAGTGATTTTAGCTGACTGTTGCGCCTGACTGCTGTATTGACCTGCTGCGTAAGCAGCCTGATTGGGTGCTACCGCTATACCTACTAAACCAATGAAAGCCAGCGTACAGATCAGCAAAATGCTTTGACTCAATGTTTGCCCTAGAGCTTTTAAAACCCGCTTCATATCAACGTCTCCTCGTATTGTTTCGCAAAAACTATGGTGGTTGTCGCCCCTTCAGTGCGATCGCGCATCAAGAACTTTGGTTAAGGCGCAATCTTGGTTGCAGCTACCCTATGTCGATCGAGCCAAAAGGGATGTTTCTAGTGATGTCGAATATATTAGGCCCCTGCTCGTTAAGATTACTTCTACCAAAAGATAGATTAGATAAGAGTCAGCGGTTGGAACCGCGTCTGCCGTCAAACTTTCGTCCGCCTGTGCCGACTGAGGATATTAAAGCCATAATTGGTATCAAGGGCGATCGCAATTCCTGCAAAAAACCTCATCTAGCGGTTTTCCCATCAATTGCCAACCCTTACTCTTTTTTTCTCTTCTGTTAATAGCGGTTCTCAGTTAGGTGTGAGGTATGCCCAGTTTTGCCAGTTTTGCCAGTTTTGCCTGCTTGGCACCTCATGTTACGCTCGAAATGCTATAGCGGTTCTCAGTTAGGTGTGAGGTATGCCCACGGAGAACAGTTTTGCCAACGGTACCTCATCTTTCTGAGAAATTATATATTTTCTCTTCATTTATGAAACAGCCGTCCTGCCTATTCTTCGCGCCGAAAACAGTTCGTATAGAAAGCTTGTTTACCAAACATCTAAACTAGCTGTAAAAACCCGTTATAACTACAAAACAACCTGCTCTATGTTCAGATTTCGGCTTTCTATAGCTTCTTCAAATAGTTCGGTAGAAAGAGCTTGCTCTACCGACCAAACGCCTGGTTTTGCCAGTTTGCCTTCCAACATCAATTGAGCGATGCTGCCAGTACCGATGCCCGTAGCTGTAGCAGCATTTGGGTGTACCGCTGTCGATCGAACTTTGGCTGGTTTACCGTTTTTGATGCCGGTCACTTGCGATCGCACTGCCACGCCAACACCGCTAAAATTATTGCTAACAGCAGTCATCCCGTAGCTGACATAAGACAAAAACTCAATCACCGAAGGATTTTTCAGCCAGCTATCGGGCCAGTATTTGGCAACAAACCAAGTCAGGTGATTGTAAAGGTCTGGAGAAGTACCGAATTTAGTAATAACTGTTTTCACGGGGAAAGTTTCGGGCAAAGTAATTGCTTCCGGCATATCGAACCAGTAAACGCCTGTTTTGCCGTAGGGTTCGGGAAATTCTATCGTTTCGCGATCGGTATAAGGTTTTATCTGCTGTAGTTTGCCATCCATCCAAACCTCAAAAGGAGTTTGCAAACCTAAGAAAGTAGTCCGCATCACCGTGACACCAGCACCGCCAGAACCGCCGACAACGTAACTCAAATGGATCTGTTCTGCTGTATCTAACTGCTCGACATCTCGGCGCACCATGCTATTAGAAACTCCCGGAAAAATGCCCGTGTTAATAATCGCTGTTACCCCAGAATTGTTGGCTTTTTCCCGATATTCTAAGGCTCTGCGAGTAAAACTGCGGCTGTCGCTGACATCGGTATAATTAACACCTGCTTCTATGCAAGTTTTCAATACGCCAGCGTCTCGGTAGTGAAAAGGCCCGGCACTGTGAACTACCAGGTTAGAGGATGAAACAGCTTGGTGCAGGGCTGCACTGTCTGCTAAATCTAAAGCTAAATAGCGCGATCGCTCCGGCGGCAACTCTGGTGGAAGAGAGCCATTAGGGTCGCGTCCGGTAATAGTAATTTCTGCGTCGGTGTGGGTAACAAGGTCTTGAGCAACGCTGTTGCCAATTCGTCCCCGCCCGCCGACAATCAAAACTCGGTTTGTCATCGCTAAAAATAGGGTAACGCTAATATTATTTTCTCATTGTTGGAGTCATAATTTCCATCTGCACAAAGGATGAATTTTTGATAAACAGTCGATCGTTGATAGTTGACAGTCACAGTTGGTAGGGGCCGGGACCTGTGAGTGTCAGCCCGTTTTGAAAGAGCGCGAACCAGCTCCAAGTTTGGCAAAAAATGCTCCCCATTTAGAAAAGGTGTTAAGTTCGATCGTTCGATCGCCCTTCGTTTTCCCTTGATGCGTCATCATGCTGAAAAAATTATCTCGCAAAAATTATTCTGGAAAATCACTAACTTTATCAGCTCGGAGGAATAATATATTTCCAAGAGGTAACTCTCACTTTTTCTAGCCCTATGCTTTTAGCAATTTCCAAAACTCGATCGTAATCTTTTGCTTCCACGTAGCTTTTAGCCAGATGCTCCAATGCTACATATTTGATTGATTCATCAGTTGCAGAGCGAGCAAATTTGATAATTTTATCTGAATTATTTTCGGTATTTGCATATTGATAAATAATCGACCTTAACAACGCTCTTTGATCAAATTCGTTCTCTAAGGTTTTAGTAATTGCTATAATTCGATCGCATTCTAATTCTTGGGAGACCATCAATTCCGCGATTACCGCTAATGGATCGTCACCGGCAGAAATAGAAGCTGGAGCCATTTTAATAATCGACTCAAATTGTCCTAGTTCAGCATAGCGGTAAGCAATTGCCCATAACGCTTCGTCTTTGTGATATTCGTTCTCTAAATTTTCTGCAAATTCAAGTGCTTTGTCAAATTGCCCCGCTTTAGCATAACCGCCAGCTATATCCCTCATTGCCTCCCATTTCCAATCATTCTCATCCTCATCATCTGGATCTTTTATCATTTCTGCAATTTCCTTTGCCTGTTCAAATTGTCCGGCGGCGACATAATTTTTGACAATTTGAATTAAGGGTGAGTTTTTCCAGTCATTATCTATGGTTGCAACAATTTTCAAGGCTGCATCCGATTGTCCGGCTTTTGCATATTCATCAGCGATCCAAGCTAGAGCTAATTCTTTTTCCTCATTGTCTATTATTATTTCAGCAATCTGGATGGCTCGATCGAATTGCCCTATTTTAGCATATTTTCTGGCGACCCGATTTAAAATCCAGGCTTTGTCACTGTCATTTTCTACCAGTTGGGCCATCTCAAAAGCTGTATCTAACTGTCCTAATTTTTCCTGGACATAGTAGGAGAGATGAGTTAACATCCAAGCTGGATATGGATCGTTTTTGATGACCCAAGCAATTCTGATGATTTGAGTCAATACCTCAGCAGCTTTG
The DNA here is from genome assembly GCF_015207455.1 of Microcoleus sp. LEGE 07076. Lineage (GTDB taxonomy): Bacteria > Cyanobacteriota > Cyanobacteriia > Cyanobacteriales > Microcoleaceae > Microcoleus. The sequence continues at coordinate 18,271 of NZ_JADEWV010000044.1, read as the reverse complement.
CTCGTTTGTTCTGTGTTACCGTAGCTGCGAGAAATAGAAATCAAAGCCATAGCTTTATAATAGTTACTTTCTATTGTTTGGGCAATACTCAGAGCCGAGTCAGGTTGTCCCGATGCTGCAACTTGAGACGCGATCGCACTTAACGCGCAAGCTTGAAAATCCTCATCTTCTATGCCTCGTGCCACCCGAACAGCAGAGCCGTAGTTTTCTACTTTAGCATAACTGCGGAGGAACAAATCTAACACTTGCTCTCTTACAGAAAATGAGGTTTTAGGCAAAGCTTTAGGAATGTTATTTGGGAATGCTTGGGCTATCTGAAAAGCTCTCGCAAAAAATTCTTGAGCTTGCTCGATTTGTTCCAACTTTAGATGACTGTCGGCGATTTCAAGCAACTCCAGAGCCTGAGAACGATCTTTTAAAAGTTGCGATGACATTACCTACACTGACTCTCGATCCGCTAATTACACAAACTCATAAACAGGAACTTCCAGCGTGCGACTTGGCTGTTTTCCTTTCCCGATAATTTGTTGTAGTCGCTCTACTGTTTCTGGTGAGAAAAAACGCTCTCCTGTTTCTACACACAATCGGGCTGGCACATTTTCAATAATGATAAAATTTCCATCTAATTCCAGAGTATAATTAACTCTTTGTTCGATTAGGGTTTCGTTCCAGACTTCATTGCTCATTTTAAGTTCTCCTAACTTTGAAATTCATCCACAGTTCGGGGTTCGGTTCGTATAGGGTAATAATTTTTATCAAAGGGCGGGATGGATAACTACACTGGATGTGCAAAGGTCGAGCTGCTAGGGTAAAACCCAGTATCAGGCAGCTTGGGCCATATTTGTCGTCTGGATAATCTTCGATAACTTCACCGCTTGAAATAGCGTCGCGCAGTTCTTGCACCCCGATCTGGCGGACGATGCTTTGATTCAGAGCGTGCTGTGAGAACTCAAACTGGCTTTGAACAATTTTATTGCGGATTTCTTCAATCATTACCAGGGTGCATAACAGCTTACGGATTTCCTTTTTATCTAAAACTTAACTTTTAATTATACATAAAATCACCCTATTTTTCAACTAAGCTTACCAAAAGCAGTCAATCAATAAGGGCGGGGAATGCCCGCCCTCTTAGCTTCTAATTGCTCCGAAATACCGACTTAGCCGTCGATTTCAAAGAATTAGCCGCATCCGCCAAAGTCTGCGCTAAGGGCTGCTGCGAGTGCATGAAAACCCGAGCAGTATTACGTCCGGGCATCCCCGAAATCGAGCCGCCTGGGTGCGTCCCAGCCCCGGTGAGATACAAACCGTCGATCGGCGTTTTGTAATTCGCCAACTCGGGTAACGGACGGAAAAATATCATCTGATCCAGCGTCATGTCAACGTGGTAATAATTCCCCTTCAGCGCTCCCAAACGCTCTCCCAATTCTGCCGGACTTTCAACGCGGCGGCCGATAATAGACCTCTTAATGTTCGGCGCGTATTCTGCTAATTTGTCAATGCAGCGATCGGCAACTTTGTTCTTGAGCTCGTCCGTCCAACCCGTACCGTGCTGGCCGGTTCCTTCAGCATTTTCGATCTGGTAAGGAGCAAAAAATTCAATCCAAGCCGTATGATGTCCCGGGGGAGCCATCGACGGGTCTCGTACCGTCGGAAACACGACATACATCGACGGATCGGAATCGGGGATTTTGCCGATAGAAGGCTCGCTGTGGGCAATTTCAACATGTTTCACCGAGTCCGCAATTAACACTGAACCCATTAAATATTCATCCCGATGGTTCCAGCGATCGAACTTAGGCATTTCGTTGAGAGCTAAGTCTATTTTCAGAATAGTCTCGTTGTTGTTAACAATTTTGCGCTCCAATCTTTCCCGCAAATTCGGGTCAGCAGCATCGACATCTCTGTCATCCATTAAGTGCAGAAACAACCGCTTGGCATCAATATTAGAAATGACACCTTTGGTAGCTCGATATTCTGTGCCGCCTGCAACTCGAACACCGACAGCGCGGCCGTTATCAACTAATATTTTCTCGACGTGCTGGTCGGTAAGTATAACACCCGCATAGCTTTTCACTAAATTGACCAGCGCTTGCACTAATGCACCCGTTCCTCCGCGCGGCCTCGCCATCCCGGGATTGTGTCGCATAGCCAGCATTATTGCGCCTACAGCAAGGGTTTTTTGTGAAGGAGGCGCGCCCAATTCTGAGGCGAGTCTCGCTAAAGGTGCTTTCAGAAATTCCTCATCAAACCACTCGTTGAGAATGTCCTCAGCGCTGGTAATCATCGTGCGAATAAAGTCCAGTGTTTTGTCTGGGGAACCTATCACCGAAAATAAGTCTTTGAGTTTAGCAATATCGTAGTTGCCGGCAATATCTATGATGGATTTTGGTGGCGCGTTGAACATCGGAATCATTGCACCTAAAGCGCGCTGCCAAAAATCTGTATATTCGGCATATTTTTTAGCGTCGCGCTCGTTGTAGCGGGCAATTTCCGCACAAGTTTTTTCTACGGAACCGTGCGCCAAGAAATATTTGCCGTCTGGATGCGGACAAAAGGCAACTGGATCGCAGTAAAGATATTCTAATCCGTATTTCTCCAGTTCTAATTCTTCTACAACCGGCCCTAAATGGATAAATTCGTGGTCGATCGCGCACAAGTTGAATTTAAAATCTGGTAATTCGGGAATCGCAGCTTCGGTAGTCGCGGCACCACCGGGAACTGAACGTTTTTCTAACAAAAGAACGGTATATCCGGCTTTGAGGAGATAAGACGCACAGACAAGCCCGTTGTGACCTGCTCCTATGATAATCACGTCATACGTTTGCATAGATGAAGCTCTGGGATAGGATGTTTTGCTCATTTTACAAATGTTAACATCTTTGCGGGCTCTATCAATAGAAATAGATTCATCTTAAGAGATTAGTTTGAGCATCTTACAAAAGATGGAGTTATTACCAAGTGCTGCTGTGCGATCGCCTTTATTTTTTCCTGAATTTGCCGAGCGATTGCCACGTCAATTTGCCCAGCATTATATCACAAAAATTTTAATTTATAGCTATTGCACAAAAACTTAACAATCCGTAGGATTTCCCAGATAAACTATTGTTTTGTAAACCAATGAAACAAAGCCGCGATCGTTACAGTGAGCTTGATAAAGATCGGTTAAATCCGAGACGATTTTCTGCAAATGAGGCCCGGATTTGGGGATGTACGACGCGCTTTTTGCCCGCCCGATCAAACCTGCTAAATCTACATCTTGTTTGTGAGCAAATTCGCTCGATCGCACATTAGTAAAGTCTGCACTCGCAAGCAAAGGTTCGCTCGAGCTATCTCGCTTTTCGGCAGGATGGTTGTGGGAAGCGCTTTTAACAATTTGAGTGTAACCTAGTGTCAGCGCATCCGCGCAGTCCCGCAGGTTCCAAACTACAGCCAACCTTCCCGACGGCTTGAGAATTCGCCGAAATTCTGGTAAAGTTAAGACAGGATTAAACCAGTGAAAAGACTGGAAACAAGTTACTAAATTAACTGATGATTCCGGCAAATTAGTAGTTTCTGAAGTTCCTTCTCTGAACTCTACGAAAGCGTGAGGTGCGGCGGCTTGTCTCATCTCGGCATTGGGTTCGATCGCTAATACTCGAACCTCTCTTTCTGCTAACAAACGGGAAGAAATGCCCGTCCCTGCACCGATATCGGCTACTGTTAACTGTGAAGGTGGCCCGAATCCATCTAAAATCGCCTCGATCGCAGCGGCTGGATAACTCGGGCGGTATTTGACATAATCGGCGGCGCGATCGCAAAATCGACCGACTGGATTCATCTGGTATAACGGCGCTTTAGAATCATTTGAATTCATATTAATCAGTTGACAGTTTGCAGTTGACAGTTTGCAGCTAACAGTTAACAGTTAACAGCTAACAGTCAACAGCTAACAATTCCCCAATGACTACTGCCAACTGACTACTGACTAATTACTTCAGTTCATTAAGCGCCGCCTCGGCTTTTTGTGCGCCATCATTGTTGCCTTGCTGGCGGTAAGTGTCTAGGGCTTGTTGAAAGGCTTGAATTGCTTCGGATTTGCGATCGCGCGCTTTGAATGCTTTACCCATATTGTAATAAGCTTCTGCCCGGTCTGGATCGAGCTGAATCACTCGCCGAAAACTGGTAATCGCTCCTAAAAAATCTTTTTTTTCTAGTTGAATTTCTCCGATCGCATTGTGTGCTTCCACTGAATTAGGTCGCACCGCAATCGCCCGCCCATAAGCTAAAAGCGCTCCTTCTAAGTCGTTTTGAGATTGGAGAAGTTCGCCAATTTCTACTTGGACTTCAGGATTCCGAGGCTCTAGTTTGGCAGCTTCTTCAAAAGCTGCTAGCCCTTCGGAAGTGTTGCCACCCCGCAGGAAAGCAGTACCTAATTTTAACTGGACGCTGGCTTGTTTGGGAGCGAGTTTGGCTGCTTGTTCGAGCACAGTAACTGCACTGGCAAAATTTCCCTGCTGGATCAATACTAAACCCATTGAAGAATAAGCTTGCCAACTTTTCGGATCGAGGGCGATCGCCTCTTGGTATGCTTTAAATGCACCGCTGTAATCTTTTTGCTGAAAGAGTACCACTCCAAGACCGATGCGGGCGTTAACATTTTTTCGGTCGAGCACGGTGGCGCGACGGTAAGCTGCTGCTGCTGCTGGATAGTTTTGCAAATTCGCCATAGCGTATCCCAATGCGTATTGAAAGTCAGCATTGTTCGGTTCCATACCGATCGCCTGTTGGTAAAATTCTACTGAGGCTCGATAGTTGCCTTGACGCGCTTGTAGATAGGCAATACCGGAAAAAATGCGCGGGTTTTCGGCATCTAAACGGGCTGCTTGTTGATAAATGGCGATCGCCTTACTGTAGTCTCCTAAATCTACAAACTCGCGTCCTTGTCGCAGCAGAGCATCTAAATTTGGATCGTTTTTAGGTTGAACTTGAACAGATGTTTCTGCTGAGAGTGCTATCTGCGGCACTGCGACAGCGAATCCTGCTACTAAGAGCGTACTGAATACCAAAAGACTTTGTTTGTGAAGGGCCATTTGTTTCAAAAAGTGTGTGAATTGAAAAAGCTACTTGCTGTCAGCTTGCCATCGCCGACTTAACAGAAACCGACACCAGTGCCCGACGCTTGCGTCAGGGTAGATCCCAAAATTTTAGAGCCGAGTTCAACCTCCCAAATTGAATGCTGCAAGTCAATTCTCAAATCTTCAAGGCCCCAATCTCAAATAGACGCTCCAGCTTAGAATTTGGCTGGAATCTTTGAACGGCGAGATGTAGTACATATACAGAACAAGACCAACTCAAAATTTTCGCCATTGAGGCCAACTGATGATTGTAACAACAACTGATATCATCCAAGGAGCAGAAATTCAGTCTTACTTGGGAATTGTAACTGCTGAGGTGGTCTACGGCACCAACGCCCTGCGAGATTTCTTCGCCGGGATTCGCGACATCATTGGTGGGCGCACCAGCAGTTACGAGGAAGTGTTTCTCAAAGGACAGCGAGATGCCCTCGCCGAACTAGAAAAACGAGCGGCACGCCTCGGTGCCAATGCCGTAATCGGGGTGGAAGTTGATACCGGCACGATTAATGTAGACTCTTCTGGAGCTTTGCTGCTGATTACTGCCGTCGGAACGGCTGTAAAATTGCGTTAAGCTGTCTTATCTCTATACGTCCGCGAAACTTTTTTAACTGGATAAAATACTTATTGCCCGATCGGCCATTAGCAATCAGTCCTTAGCTAATAGCTTCTGGCTGACGGGTGATAACTTTGTTATTTCTTTCTTCAGACATAGATGCTAGTTATTTCCCCAGGCCGATATATTTTATATCAAACTCAGTGACAATCAGTGCTTAAGGGCAAACAAGATTCTTAAAAACTAAATCATCAAATCTCAGAGGAAAAAAAATATGTCATACGTAAATAGACCTGCCGATAATGTTGTTACCGAACCCGTAGTGGTGAATTCAGTGATGGAATACCACGATCGAGTGCGGTGGGGCCCGATCTTTTCAGGTTTGGTAATTGCGATCGGCACACAACTTGTGTTGAGTGCATTGGGCGCTGCGATCGGCTTGAGCAACATTGCTAACTCAGGAGCACCGCGCACTATTGCCGGCGGCGTAGGTACCGGAGTCGGAATTTGGTCAATCATCAGTTTGCTAATTAGCTTGGGCGTTGGCGGCTGGGTAACAGCTCGCGCTTGCGGCCCGATGAACCGGAGCACCGCGCTTTTGAACGGAGCAATTTTGTGGGCAACTACCTTAACAATTGGCTCTTGGCTGTTAGCAAACGGCGTAGCCGGTACTTTTGGTGTAGTAGCTGCGAATGCCGGAGAAGCACTTAATCAAGCGCAGCAAAGCGGGGTAAATCTGCCGAACCAAGCGCCTAACGTATCTGCTCAGGATACTCGCAATATTGCAGAAAATGCCGCGAAAGCAGGTTGGTCATTTTTGTTCGGCTCGCTATTGGGTTTGGTTGCTTCAATGGCCGGAGCATCTGCAGGCGCCCGCACTCCCCGGAATCACTCGTAAAAGTTTGGTAGGAAAATCAAACTTCATGTTGATAAAAACACTTTTTTAAAGTGCTTTTTTGTCTTTCCAGCCAGGTTCGTAGTGAGGACTTTAGTCCTTCTTAAATGCGGACTAAAGTCCGCACTACAAACCAATTATCAAACAGGTTCGATCGTTCGGACTTTAGTTTTTATTAAATGCGGACTAAAGTCCGCACTACGAACCCGCTCAATTGAAATGGGCGATAGTTTAATCCGCACCCACCCTACAAATTAAGCGGTAAAGTATTTAGCCGCTGGGTGATAGGTGATAATTGCGGTAGTTGATTGTTCGGGATAAAGCTGCTCGCTTTCATCCATATACAAGTTGATCCGATCGCACTTCAACAACTCCAATTGCTTGTACTGATCCGCCATATTCGGACAAGCAGGATAGCCAAAACTGTACCGCGAACCCCGATATCTCTGCGCTAGCATATCCCGAATATTGTCCGGTTCTTCGCTACCAAAACCCAATTCTCGGCGAATCCGCGCGTGAGTCCATTCTGCTACCGCTTCCGCCGTCTGTACCGCCAACCCGTGGAAGTAGAGATAATCGGTATATTGATTGTTAGCAAACAGCTTTTGCGCGTACTCCGTAGCAACTTCTCCCACCGTCGCTACTTGCATCGGAAATACATCGATTTTACCCGATTCTTTGGGCGCGAAGAAGTCGGCAATGCACAGCCTGCGCGCCGATTTTTGCCGGGGAAAGGTGAATGTTGCTGCGGGTGTCGATACATCTTGCCCGTTATTCATAATTTCTGGGTCATATAAATGCAAAGAATTGCCTTCAGACTGACAAGGAAAATACCCGTAAATTGCTTGGGGATGCAACAGCTTCTCATTGATGATTTTGTGTTTCCACTCCTCCAAGATTGGATAGACTTTCTCAGCTAAGAAAGCATCGTATTCTTCCCGCGATTGGTCTTTTGGCTTGCGGAATTGCCACTGTCCCGCAACTAAGGCTTGCAAATCCAAGTGCCATAAAAGTTCTTCAAAGGGGATATCTTCGGACGATAACAGTTTTGTTCCCCAGAAAGGAGGATTTGGGCGATCGATATTTGCATCAACTGCTTCGGAACGCTTGGTATCAACAATCACCGGAGTGTCTGCTGTTTCGGCATCTCCTACGGCGGTTTCTGCCGAACTTTTAGCTGCTTTGACAGCCCCGTTGCCATTTTCAGCTTCATCTAAAAATCCAGCCAAATCTTCCCAGTTACCAGCAGATTTGGCTGGCATCAGTTTGTCCATAAAATGCAAGTCAGAAAACGCATCTTTGCCGTAAACAACTTTACCTTTATACGTATTTTGGCAGTCTTCATGCACAAACTTGGGAGTCAAAGCCGCACCGCCCAAAATCACGGGAACAGTAATTCCTTTTTGGTTGAATACCTCCAGATTTTCCTTCATAAAAGCAGTGGATTTCACCAACAAGCCGCTCATCGCAATACAATCGGCTTTGTGCTTTTCGTAAGCTTCGATGATATTGTCAACTGGCTGTTTAATTCCCAAATTAATCACTCGGTAGCCGTTGTTTGATAAGATAATATCAACCAAGTTTTTGCCGATGTCGTGAACATCGCCTTTGACAGTCGCAATGATAAATGTGCCTTTAGCATTGTCCCCAGATTCGGACTTTTCCATGTACGGTTCTAAATAAGCAACTGCGGCTTTCATGGTTTCTGCTGACTGCAATACAAATGGTAGCTGCATTTGTCCCGAACCGAACAATTCTCCGACTACTTTCATGCCGTCTAACAAGAAGGTATTGATAATTTGCAGCGGCGGATAGGTTTCTAATGCTTTGGCGAGTTGGATGTCGAGCCCGATGCGTTCGCCGTCGATGATGTGCTGCTTCAGGCGTTGTTCTACGGGCAGGTTTGCGTCTTCGGTGCGATCGCGCTTGGTAGTTTTGCCCGCAAACACCGTTGTCAGGTCGCCCAAGGGGTCATAAACACAAATTTCGCCGTCGAACTCCCGTTCGTCGTAAATCAGTTTACGGCAGATTTCTTGGTGTTTGGGGTCGATTTTGGCGATCGGCAAAATCTTATTAGCGCTGATAATTGCCGAATCCATCCCCGCCTGCATCGCTTCGTGCAAAAACATAGAATTCAAAACTTGCCGCGCCGCCGGATTCAAGCCAAAAGAAATATTAGAAACTCCTAAAATCACATGACAACCTGGCAATTCTTGGCGGATGCGGCGGATCGATTCGATGGTAGCTTTGCCGTTTTTTCGGTCTTCTTCAATCCCGGTAGAAATTGGCAAAGCCAGGGTGTCAAAAAAGAGTTCTGAGGCTGGAATTCCGTAGGCGACAGCGGCGTTGTAGGCGCGGTGGGCGATCGCAAATTTTTGGTCAGCAGTTCTGGCCATCCCATCTTCATCAATCGTCCCGATTACTATCCCCGCGCCGTATTTTTTAGCCAACTCCAAAACTTGATAAAAACGCGGTTCTCCGTCTTCGTAGTTAGTAGAATTTAGCAAACATTTGCCGCCCGCCACTTTCAAGCCAGCTTCCATCTTTTCCCACTCGGTGGAATCCAACATTAAAGGGAGAGTTGCATTAGTCACAACGCGAGAAACTAATTCTTTCATATCGCGCACGCCGTCGCGGCCGACATAATCGACGTTGACATCGAGAACGTGCGCGCCTTCTCGCACTTGTTCCCTAGCCATTGCGACTAAACCGTCCCAGTCTTCGGCATTTAGCAAATCGCGGCATTTTTTGGAACCGCTGGCGTTGAGTTTTTCGCCGACAATTAAGAAAGAATTTTCTTGTTCGTAGGGTTGGGCGCTATAAATTGAAGCAGCGGCTGGTTCCCAGCTAATTTCGCGAATCTTGGGTTTAAGAGTTGTGCCAATTTCTGACAGTTCGCGGATGTGATCGTAGCGGGTGCCGCAGCAGCCACCGATGACTTGCACGCCTAAGTCTTCGACGAAGCGCATCAAGGCCATTTTTAATTCTATGGGCGTGAGTTTGTAGTGCGCGTGGCCGCCAATGTTTTCGGGTAAACCGGCGTTGGGAACGCAGGAAACGACAAAGGGCGAATGTTCGGAAAGGTATTTGACGTGTTCCGCCATGCGATCGGGCCCGGTGGCGCAGTTTAATCCTAAAATATCTATGGGATAGGGCTGCAAAATAGCTAAAGCGGCGCTGATGTCGGAACCGACTAGCATTGTGCCGGTGGCTTCCATTGTGACTGATACCATTAATGGAATCCGCGCGCCTTTTTTCTTAAATACTTCTTCGATGGCATTTAATGCTGATTTAATTTGCAGCACATCTTGACAAGTTTCGACAATAAATAAGTCAACGCCGCCGTCATAAAGTCCTTCTGCTTGTTCGGTAAAAGCGGCGGTTAGCGTGTCGAAATCGATGTGTCCTAATGTTGGCAATTTGGTGCCAGGGCCGATCGATCCTGCAACAAATCTCGGTTTTTCTGGCGTGTCAAATTCGGCTGCGATAGCTTTGGCGAGTTCGGCGGCAGTTTTGTTGAGATAATAGGCTTTGTCGGCTAAATCGTACTCGGCGAGCACGATGGAAGCAGCGCCAAAGGTGTCTGTTTCGATGACATCGGCCCCTGCTTCTAGGAATCCCCGGTGCACCTTGGCGACGGCTTCCGGCTTGGTGTGCACGAGATATTCGTTGCAGCCTTCGTATTCTTTGCCGCCGAAGTCTTCTGCGGTGAGGTTTTGGACTTGCAGGTTGGTTCCCATTGCGCCGTCGAAGACGATGACGGGGCGCGAGGGGTGGTGGAGTCGATCGAGGAATCTGCTATTCATCAGCGGTAAAAAGACGTAGGTGCTATATATTTACAATTTTATCTATTGTGCAATACTGTCAACAATTATGCATATCTTGGGGAACTGCTGATGACTGAAGGATTTAATGTTGGTGACAATAGTTCGTAGGCGCAAGCCGGGGCGTAGCCATCGCACCTGTAATTTTACCGATCGCCCTAGATAATTGTCAAAATTTGGCTGCGGGCGATGCTGCGGGGGAAAAATTGGCCAGTTGCGAGGGTTTTTTTCGCTTAACTGTTGAGAATTTTTGCAAAAATGCGATCGATTATGGTACCGGAATACTTACTGGCTTAAAAAAATTAATCCAAAAATTATCGGATAGAGGAATCTCAAGATGAAAGGGCAAATAGTAACTTCTTCTAATCCTAAATAAGAGCCAATTATCCGGGAGTCAAAGGTTGTTTGAAACATTGCATAACGATTCGACACGCTCTCATAGCTTATCTCATTGTTACCCCACTTTCATAAGTATGATATCTGCTTAATCTGGCGTGGTATAGGTCAATAACGACCGCCATCAATCAGGTGATCGCACGCTGCAACAGTCCTTAATTTGACACCAATGATATGCAGCCATACAAATCCGTAACCTCAAAGAGTTAACGATAGTTTCATAGTCTTGCAACAAGTGCTTCAATCACCTCGTGACATAAATCTCGTTGTATTTTAGAAACTTGGATTTCTTGTTCATAAACTGTGTAACGACCTTGATCTAGCATTTTACTTAATGGTAGCCCTTGATTAGCTGCTACTACGCCAGCACTATTAAAATCTCTCAATTCGCAACTATAAGCTCTTTCAAATTCCTGTTGAGTCTCAATATTTAGTGGATTCTCAACAAAACGACTTTTATTTTGCTTATACTCCAAAAACATTTTCTTGACGGCTTCTTGTGACAGTGCTTTGAATGCGTGTGCTGCACCCATTTTCTGAGTAAATCTATTTCCTAGTAGAAGTGCGATTTTGGGTCTCTCCATCTTAAAAGTATCAACTTTACCTGCAAAAGTGTAGTTTCCATACACTGGATGGGTCCTCTCACTACCCCATATTAAGTTAAACAATCCCGATATGGCATAAATCGATGAGTCGTCAGCATTGATAGGCACCAACAACTTTTGACCTGAGAGGATTGCAATCTGTGTATAAATTGAAAAGCTGGGATTGGTGTCGATAAAAAATGTTGTTGGTTTGTCAAACAGAGGGCGCTGTGTAAACTTTTTAATGATTGAATGTATTTCTACCCACGGAGAATCCGTACTTGACAATGGTGCTGCATTAGCTCTTTCTGCCAACAAGGGTGCAATTAACTCAAGGTTTCCATCGCCAGACATCAGAAAAAGGTTTGACGGTAACTTTGGATTAGTTTCTTGTAATTTAAGCAAATACTTATCTACATCACGGGTGTCATTTTTTAACACACTATCCGTCAAATACCCCACAACAGTTTTAGGTACATCTCCAATAATTAGTTCCTGGAGACGAGATTCTGCCTCAGTACCACCTCCCATCAACATCATTGACGAATTTGCTTGTGGACACATATCTATGACCACCACATTTCGATCTTGATTCTTCTCGGCATACATAGATGCAATGTGGAAGGTAATGGTGCTCTTACCAACACCACCCTTGTTGTTCCATATAACATAACTCTTATTCATCAATAGCCTCCTAATACGACTGAGCTTAATATTTAACTATTTTCCAAGCATAGACTACTCAGATATTTTTTTAGGTCTAACTTAGAATCATATCGCAGTTGCGGTAAAATACTAAATATAACATAAATATATCGTAGATAGCGGATGTATGTCAAGCTCTTCTTACTTTTAGCTTTTCCCTTTTTTCCGATCGCAGAAATACCCGAATTTATCCAACAAAGCAGGGCGATCGGACAAAGATCCGCCGTGCGTCTATTTCGGACAAAAATTAGAGAAATTTTGCAAAATCCCAACCCATAATAAAGTATCAAAGGTTCGATCGTTCGGAATTCAGTTTTTCTTGAAGGCGGACTAAGGATCGAAAACTTAATAACTTAAACACCTCCTACAGTCTTCTCTCCTGTAAGTTGCCAGATCAAACGGAGGCAGAGCCTCGCCTATCTGCATTACCAGGCAGAGCCTGGTAACGAGCAATCGCTTAAGTTATTAAATTTTCATTCCTAAAGTCCTAACTGCGAACCTTTGAGCCTTAAAAAAAAATTAAAATCTTTGATTATTTCTTTCTCGCCTTTCTCTGTGAACCCCTTTTCGGTAGGTGCTTAATTTCGGTTTCACCTCCTGCAACTTCTAATACAGCGTCTACTTCTTCTATGATTTCTAAATCAACAACTTCAACACCGCCCTCGCTGATTGTTTCCGCTATCTCAACCTCCTCCAAATCCTGCTGATTTTCGATTAAATGCACCTCTAACCCAGAATCTATAATCGGCAAATCATCAATTTTTTGACTAATTTCAGCTTCTCCACTTCCCTCCTCAATTCCCACCGCAGCTAAATTTTCCTGGGTGGCTAAATTAATTGGAGTTTCTCTAATTTCCTTCTCTACAAACTGCACCGATAACTGCTGGTTTTCCCTTGACAATTGCTCAATCTGAGTCGCTTGAATTCTAAGCTGTTCATTCAAAAGACGAATTTCTCGGTTTTGCTGCTGAATCGTATCTTCACCATCAGCAATCGTGCGATTCCTCTCTAATATCACCTCATTTCTAGTTTCTAATTCCAAAGCGCTCATAGCTGCTTTAATCACATTATAAAAATGAGGCTTAGAAACATCAATTTGTTTAGCATTATGCCGACTTTTCCCCAAAAGCCCAATCTTTTCACCTTGCTTAACAGCCAACACAAAACCTTGATGATTTTTAACTTTTAATTCTTTAACAAAATCAACTTGAACTAAACTGCAAATATATTTGTGACAATCATAATAAAATTCTGCTTTCATGCAAAAGCACCCCTTTTTGCTAAAGTCCCGCAGAATTATAGCACGAACGGAGTTTTTGTGGGAAATAAAAAGAAAAAAATAATCGATAGCCCCTTTTGGTCAAAACAAAACTTCATCATGAACCAGAGCTTCCGGCAACTCTATCACGCCCGCAATCAACTTCCAACAAGGGTCATCTCCCTCCCAATCATCCGGCAGCCAAGGCATACTCAAACTCACTGTTACCAAACAAGGTTTTTGCGGTGAAGCGCCCAACTCTAACCATTTGGGATATACTACTACTCATTCTGGAAAATGTCTTCGCTATTGCCATAAATTATATTTTATGGTATCTATAAACATATCACTAGCGATTGCATATAAAAATGCAATTATCAAGAATAAAAATTATGGAAAGGGAAAAAATATTAATTGCAACCAAAACATATCCATCAATTAGTACAAAGTACCGAGAAACGGTATGCACAGCGGGAGTTATCTTGGATGATGAAGAAAAACCACTTAAGTGAGTTCGCATTTATCCTATTCGCTTCCGACAATTAGATTTCGATCGGCGTTATCCAAGATGGTCTATTATAAGTGCTAAAATCGAAAGAGATAATAAAGATTATAGATTGGAGAGTTTTAAGATAGATGATGAATCAATAGAAGTTGTGAAAAAAATTGACACGAGTAATAACTGGAGTGAACGAAAAAAACTTGTTTTACCACTAAAGTTCAGATCGATTCGGGATATAGAAAATCAAGATAAGTCTCTAGGGATTATTAAACCACGAACGATTAAAAAGTATTTCTGTAAAGAAACCACACGTGAGTGGAATCCAAAGCAGCAAGGAGTTATCGATCAGTTAGATTTGTTTGAGCCAACAATAGAACTTGAAAAAATCCCCTATAAGTTTGGGTATAATTTTATTGATGAAGACGGCGACGAACATCGGTATAGTATTAGTGATTGGGAAATTAAAGAACTTTATAGGAAATGTAGAGATAAATCTCAGAGTTTAACCCCACTAGCCAAGGAAAAGGACGCCCTCGAAAAAGTAAGGCAAAAACTAGAGGTGGAATTTTTAGGTGATAAGGATTTATACTTTATAGTAGGCAACTTAAAAAACCATAAAAAAAGTTTCATGATAATTGGCTTGTTTTATCCACCAATAGTTTCTCAGCTTTCCTTGTTCTAATTATTAATTATGATGAACAAACTTCTTTGCCAAAATAATGAATCTTCTCTATCAGCTCAGATTTCTCTTAGTACGACTAATAAAGAGGAAGTTGAAGATTTTTGCGAAAAATGTAATGAATCCGAACAACTTGAGAATGAATACATCTTTACCTTTGGCTATGGAAATCGCCAAAACTACGATTTATTTTTAGCATATATACAAAATAATAATATTAAATATGTAATAGATGTTAGGAAAAATCCTCGCGCTTGGACTCGAAGATGGTATGGGGATAAAATTCAAGAATTTTGCTTGTCAAAAAATATTCAATACATTTCTAAAATCGATTTAGGAAATACATCGGGTACCCAAAAGTGGATACCGCCCAATCAAAAAAAAGCCAAAGCTGCTTTGCGTGAAGTTGCAGAAATCACTCAGCAAGGCACAGTTCTATTGTTATGTGCTGAAATGAATCCCGAGAAATGTCACCGGGTAGATGTTGCTGAGAAATTAGCCAAATTAGTTTCACTACCAGTTAGGCACTTGCTGTGACAATAAATAATTGCACTGATATTTACTTGGTAAGAGACATAACGCTTAAACACCAGAAGACGTATCGGGTTTCTTCACCAGCTTTTGAATCAAAATTTGCAAACCCAGCAGCATCAAACCGACAGCCGCGAGTCCAAACACGCCCGTACCCAAAGCCACCATTCCGACTACCAAAGTTCGCACGGCGACACTAATTTTAAGCACAGTAATATTGGTGGAATGCAGCGGCTTGCTAGCAAAACTTAGAGCGATCGACATAGTTAGCGAATACAAACCATAAGCGAACACACTCGCGATCAGCGAACCAGTCACGCACCGCAAAATAGTCGGCTGCTTAGAAGATGCAGGCGTTGCATCCCCCGCCGAACTTAGAGGTTGAGATGTAGAATTTGGATTAGTTAAATCAGCCATGACGATTTTAGATTTTAGATTTTAGATTTTAGATTTCTGGTTAATTTACCAAAAGAAAAATCTGTGTTTGCTGTCATTTTATCAGTTCTGCGATCTCAATAGACTCTGTGCAAAGTTAGATTCATTTTTGTCGATCGCCCCCATTGACGTTTAACCGACGATCGCGATCGCACCATCTGCGAGTTACACCCTCACAATCGGCGGTTTCGTATCATTTCCTTCCGAAAAAATCCGAATCCCAGTATTGCTAAACTTGGCTACCCAAAAATCCAAATCCGGAGAAGCGATCGCACTTTTCACCCGTTCCGCAATTTGCTGAGCCTGCTCTTGAGACTCCGCCAGCGCAAACACCGTCGGCCCGGAACCCGACATCATCGTTCCCAAAACCCCCGCCGACTCAAAAGCCTCCCGCAATTGCAACACCTGCGGGTACACGGGTAAAGCCACTTTTTCTAAATCGTTGTGCAGCAACTGACCAATTTTCGATCGATCTTTTTGGGCGATCGCCCCCACCATCGGCCCCGAATGCAGCCGTTCCCGGCGACAGTCCAAATCCTCTGCAGCACAATAGGAACTACTGAACTGCTTACGATAAGTTTGATACGCCCATGCCGTAGAAATACTGAGATTGCGAAACTTAGCAAGCACCGCATACAACCCGCCGTAATCCGGCAGCGGAGACAATTGATCCCCGCGGCCCGTTGCCAAAGCCGTACCTCCAGCAATACAAAAAGGCACATCAGAACCCAAAGTTCCCCCCAACTCTTGCAACTCCGAGTGAGTCAGCCCCAACTGCCACAGCAAATTCATCCCGACTAAAACCGCAGCCGCATTTGCCGAACCGCCAGCGAGCCCCGCCGCCACCGGAATCTGTTTGTGAATGGCAATCTCGACTCCGCCGTATTTCGCCAAAGCATCGGGGAATTGCTGCGCCAACAAATCCGCCGCCCGGTAAGCCAAATTATTTTTATCAGGAGGAACTTGCGGGTGATCGCAGCGCACGCGAATCGTGTCCGTACCGATCGCGCGCAAGTCAATTCGATCGGCCAAATCTATGCTTTGAAGTACCATCGCCAGTTCGTGATATCCGTCGGGGCGATCGCCTATTATTTCCAAATACAGATTGATTTTTGCTGAAGCTAGGAGAGAATATGAACGCATAAGTGATTTAGCCGCAGGTGAAAGAAACACCTGGTTGAAATTAATTCATACCAGTCAGAGTCCATTTTCTCACAACTCAAAGGAAATATTATGCAAGAAATGTGGAAAACTTTTTTTAGTTCCGGGTCATTTATTCCTCACGGACACTGCTATCTGTGGCAGACCGAGTTAGTCTGGCTTCACGTAGCCTCAGATTCGATCATTGCACTGGCGTATTTTTCCATCCCGATTACACTAATTTATTTTATTTCCCAACGCAAAGATTTGCCCTTTGACTGGATTTTTGCCATGTTTGGAGCCTTTATCGTCGCCTGCGGGATCACTCACATATTTGAAGTCTGGACGCTGTGGCATCCTACCTATTGGCTTTCAGGAACCCTCAAAGCAATTACCGCCACTATCTCCTTCGCTACAGCCATACTTTTAGTAGACTTAATCCCTCAAGCCCTAGCCCTTCCCAGTCCCGCCCAATTAGAACTAGCAAACAGCCTCCTAGAAGCAGAAATAGTCGAGCGCCAATCAGCAGAAACAGCACTCAAACAAGCTAAAGACGAGCTAGAAATTAGAGTTGAGGAACGCACCGGACAACTAAAACAACAAACTCTACACCTAGAACAAACTTTGTTGCAATTGCAGCAGACTCAAGCCAAGCTAATTCAAAGCGAAAAAATGTCATCTCTGGGACAAGTAGTAGCTGGTGTCGCCCACGAAATCAACAATCCAGTCAACTTCATTTACGCCAATCTAGCTCCCGCTGACGAGTATGCAAATAATCTGCTGGAACTGGCCGATATCTACAAACACCACTATCCCAAGCCCCTACCGATAGTTCAAGAAAAACTGCAATCTCTTGATTTGGATTTTATCAGAGAAGACTTGCCAAAAATCTTATCTTCCATGAAAACAGGGGCGGACAGAATCCGCGATATTGTCAAGTCGCTGCGGACTTTTTCGAGGCTTGACGAAGCAGAAATGAAATTAGCTGACATTCACGAATGTATTGACAGCACCCTGGTGATGCTGCAAAACCGCCTGAATCCTAAACCCGATTATCCCGGCATTGAAATTATCAAAAACTACGGCAATTTACTGAAAGTCGAGTGCTATCCCGGACAGCTAAATCAGGTATTTATAAATATATTCAATAACGCTATTGATGCTTTTGAGGAAGATAACCAAAAGCCACAACCAACCAGCGAAACTCATCTCAAGATTATCAAAATTTCTACCAAAGTTGTAGAGAAAAAATGGGTAGAGATCCGGATCTTTGACAACGGATCTGGAATCAGCGAGGAGGTAGTCGAGCAGATATTTAATCCTTTTTTTACAACCAAACCTGTAGGTAAAGGTACGGGACTGGGTTTGTCGATATGCTATCAAATTATCACCGAAAGACACAAAGGAGAATTGCAGTGTATTTCAGCACCGGGAAAGGGTACGGAATTTATTATTAAAATTCCGATTAGCGTTCCAGAATTATTGAACAATTAAAAGTCAGTAGTCATTGGTCATTAGTCATTAGTCATATCATGTCCGGTCGATTGACCGATATAAAATTAGTTCGAGCGTGCGGAATGCGAGTCCGCTTTCATGGAGCGGACTCGCATTCCGCACGCTCGATCCGTTATTGTTATTAATCTACCGGATATGAT
>NZ_JADEWV010000346.1 GCF_015207455.1 Microcoleus sp. LEGE 07076 | reverse complement strand
CTATAAATCCCCAAGCCGCCCCGTGCCAAATTCCGGCAATTAACATGACGATCGACAAATTCAGACAAGTGCGCCACAAAGCGACACGCGAACCCCCCAACGGAAAATACAAATAATTTCGCAGCCAATCGCCCAAAGTCATGTGCCAGCGTCGCCAAAAATCACCGATGCTGGTACTAAAATAAGGGAAATCAAAATTTGGCGGCAAATACCAACCCAACAGCAAAGCAGTGCCGCGTGCCATGTCAACGTAGCCGCTAAAATCGAGATAAAGTTGCAGCCCGTAAGCAAAAATTGCCAGCCACAAATCCTCGCTGCCCGCCCGCTGCAAATTGGTAAAGCTTAAATCGACATAAATTCCCAAGTTGTCAGCGAAAAGACCTTTTTTGACTGCACCGAAGGCGATCGTCCAAAGTGCCTCAGAAATGCGATCGGGTGTCGGAAAGTTCTGGGATTTGAGTTGATAGATCAAGTTGTGATAGCGAGTAATCGGCCCTGAAATCAGTTTGGCAAAAAACAACTTGTAAGCTGCAAAATGCAGCAGCGAAGTAGCCGCCGGCGCGCCTCGGTACACATCAATCAAATAAGATATGCACTCAAAGCAAAAGAAACTCAATCCCAGGGGTGCGATGACGTGAGTTTTGACCCAGTTAGCGCCGTCGATAGCAACAGGCCAATTCAACAAAGTGCCGATCGAACTTAATACAAAAGGAACATACTTAAAACCTAGCAGCAGCAACACGTTCAGCGTAATTCCCACCCACAGCAACCACAAACGGCGGCGGTTCCAAGAAGCATTAGCAATCCGCCAATCCAGAGGTTCCCCAATCGCCGTCGCCAAGCAGTAATTAAACAAAACACTGACTAAAAGCAGAGGAATGTACCAAATTTGCAGCGAAGCGTAAAAAATCAGACTACCCGCTAGCATGATAAACAGCCGCCACCCGCGCAGCGGAACCAACCAGTAAGCGACAAACAAAACTAATAGAAACTGAGCATATTGAAGGGAGATGAAAGTCATACCATTTGAGATTTTAGGATTGGGGAATGGTTGATAAGCTGATGTGCTTCTAAATTTCAATATGCAATTTAGATGCACATCAGCTTATCACGTCCGGTCTCGCTAAAGCCGATCGCCAATCCTCAGCACCGTTGGCGGCCCCGATCGCGATACACTGAATTTTTGCCATTAACTGTTTGGGCAAATACCGAAAAACAGTCTTCAGCCTCCACCCTCAAAACTTTTGCTGCCAAATCCCGCGCCTGCGATCGAGAATTTGTTTCCGGCAGCGGTGTTTTAACTCCCTTAGCTGCCGACAGTTCCAAAGGTTTTTCTAAATCTCCATCATAAACGATCGGCAAATTCACAAAAAAAGTCGAACCAACTCCCGGCGAACTTTGTATTGCAATACTTCCCTCCAGAAATTCCGCCATTTTCTTGCACAGAGACAATCCCAATCCCGTGCCTTTCACGCCATTCTGCAAGTGATTTTCGATTTGGACAAATTCTTCAAAAATCCGCGTTTGGTCGGCGGGCGGAATACCAATGCCCGTATCTGCTACTGAAAAAGTCACTGTTCCCCCCTCTCCCATTTGGGCAGCAACTCGCACTTCGCCTGCTTCCGTAAATTTGAGGGCATTATAAATGAGGTTGCGTAAAATTTGAGAAACTTTTCCCTCGTCGGTGGTGAGAATTGGAAGTTCCAGAGGCGCTTCAAAAATTAGACTGACGGACGAGTTTTGCGGCAGCAGCGGGCGCATCATTCCCCGCAGGGCGCTGAACAAATCTTCGACTTCAAAATCCGCGACGCGAACTGTTACTTTTCCGGCTTCGACTTTGGCTAAATCTAACGAGTCGTTGACAAGTTCTGCCAAAGACTCGGCAGATTTGCGAATAAGATTTACTTGCTTGTCTTGTTCGGGTGAAAGTTCTCCGTCGAGGCGATTTAACAAGATTTCCGAAATGCTTATAATTGCCGTTAGCGGAGTGCGAAACTCGTGGCTCATATTGGACAAAAAGCTGGTTTTGAGTTCGCCCTCTCGCTGGAGAGATTCGGCTTTTTCGTTCAATTCGGTGTAAAGTGCCACGACTCCGCGATTGGTATCTTCTAGCTGTTGATTTAATTGTACGAGTTCTTCTTGACGCTGGCGGAGTTCGTCTAAAGTTCGCAGCAATTCTTGATTTTGTTGCTGAATTTCGGCGTAGGGATCTTCGGGAATTTGGCGCGCTAGTTTGTCAACTAATTGATTTAGTTCGATCGTACTCAGCGCAGGCATCTGTTTAGAAAACTGCTTCATTAATTGTACGACAGTTCCGCGATCGGGCGCCGAATCGATTTGCACGTCATCCATCAACCGTTTCGCCGCTGCTAAACCGAGTCCCGCACCAGTTTGCGATCGAAAATTGGGGCTCAACACCGCCGATAAATCAGCAATTCCCGGCCCGTTGTCAGAAATCCGAGTCCGAAAAATTTGGCGCGATTCCCCTTCCACAATAAATTCTACTTTGCCACCGCCTGCATATTTGAAAGCATTGCGGGCAATTTCGGAAACTGCTGTGGCGATGCGAGTTTGTGCTTGGGAATCGAATCCTAGCCCTTTAGCAATTTGGCGCGCTCTTTGGCGTACTTTTACTATATCTTGTTCAAAGCGGACTTCCGTCGTCAGGATTGGGTAACTCATGCTATTAAATCTCTTGCCTCAGTCCTTTTAATCAAAATTTAGGACGGGCTTTGCAGCCATTCTCACAAAAATCAATTTTTCTTGGAGAATGGCCACAAAGCCCGTCCTAACTATTTTTGCCAGGGGCATATTTTCGATTTTCGCATTGAATTTTTTCAAGAGGGGAATCACTGATTGCCATCATTTTTTTTCGGAACAGGTATTAGGCTGGTTGTCTTACCTTAGCTACTACAACTGTCATATCATCGCGGGTACGTTTGAAGTCCCGGTAGAGTACGGCTGCAATTAAAGCTGGATGTCTGGCGGCCAAACCCGGATAGCGGTTTAAATTCCACTGCGCGGCTAAACCGTCCGAGTGCATGATTAGCAGGGACTGCGGCGACCAAGGATAGACAAATTCTGCTACTTTTGGCATCATGTGTCCAACAGTACCGTTGTAAGAAACCATGCTGCGGCTACGGTTATCTGTGACGACTACACCAGAGATGTTGCCAACTCCGGCAAAACAGACTTTTTGTTGTGTACGATCGATTCGGGCGATCGCAGCAGCAGCTCCTCTGGTATTTTTTAAAGCAGCGTGAGCCTTCTCTAAAATAGCTTTTGGTTCGAGTTTAGCATTTTCCCGCAATACCCGCACTGCTGACTGCGACGCCTCCTGAGCCAAAACCCCGTAGCCGAGCCCGTCAGCAACTAAAATCAAGTTTTTGTCAAGGTGATTTTCTGTAGCCCAGGAATCCCCGCAAATTTCCTCTCCTGCTTTCGGCAAGCCGACTACCCCAAATTCCAAATAATTGCTGTTTTGGGGGGCTTCCAGGCAATTTTGTGTGGGTTCCAAGCGCATTAATAAGGCTGTCCCCAGTTTCGGTACTGAATGAATATCAAAAAAACTAGAAAGACGTTTAATCGCGCCGAGTCCGGTTCCGGGAGTTCCCGCAGTCGAAAAACCGTCTCGCAAACACTGACCGACATTTGCCATTCCCGGCCCCCGGTCTAACGCTACTATTTCAATGCTGTATCCTGCCTCTGTTTTTAAGGTTTGCAGCAAAAGTTCTGCTTCGCGGGCGTGTTTGACTGCGTTTTTTGCTGCTTCGGTGGTGACAATTGCCACTTTACCGCGATCGGTCTCGTTAAATCCGACTTCGGTCGCGAGGGCGACTGCAATTCGCCGCGCTTCTCCGACTTGACTTTCTTCTGTTACGGGCAAGGCTACGGCATTTATCATTAATTTTGTAGTTTTAATCTTAAGCTAGTCAGTAGTCATTAGTCATTAGTCAGTAGTTATTAGTCAGTAGTTATTAGTCATTAGTCATTAGTTATTAGTTATTAGTTATTAGTTATTAGTTATTAGTAACAATTACCAATTACCAGTTACCAATTACCAGTTACCAATTACCAGTTACCGATGCCCTCTTTGCCC
>NZ_JADEWV010000345.1 GCF_015207455.1 Microcoleus sp. LEGE 07076 | reverse complement strand
GGGCTGCCCCGCCCTCCTGCTCCCGGGATGCCTCCCAGAGCAGCAGGAATGCCACCAGCACCGCCGCCGCCTGCTGCACCGCCGCCTGCTGTACCGCCCCAATCCTTCCCCACAGCTAAAAATCCGAGTTCTAGCGGCGGAGTTCCGACTTTGAAAGAGCTAGTCATCCGAGCCAAAGAAGAAGGAGTATCCGACCTTCACCTGGGAGTAAACGAATTCCCCCGCTTCCGGACGCGGGGAGAAATTGCCGACATCGGCTATCCACAGACAGATTTAGATACGTTTTTTGGCTGGCTTCGCGAGTGCATGAGCGATGAAGAAATAGAAATTTTCCAAAAAACCCTAGACTTTGACGGCGCTTTCGACTTCGGTTTCGTCCGCATCCGGATCAGTTGCATGGACTCCTTGGCCGGCCCGGCGATGGTGCTGCGGCTAATTCCTGCCAAAATACTGACTATGGAGGAATTGAAGCTGCCGGAGGTCTTTAAGAAAATATGTGGCTACCACAAAGGGCTGATTTTGGTAACGGGCCCGACAGGTTCGGGTAAGTCTACCACGTTGGCCGCGATGATCGACTACATCAATAAGCATAAAGCCTACAACATCATCACGATCGAAGACCCGGTAGAATTCGTACACGAAAGCAAAAAATCCTTGATCAAGCACCGGGAAGTAGGCAGGCACACCCTCAAGTTTATGAGCGCTCTCAAAGGCGCTCTGCGACAAGACCCGGATATGCTGCTAGTAGGAGAAATTCGGGACAGAGAGACCGTGGAAATCGCCCTCAAAGCCTCTCAAACCGGTCACTTAGTTGCAGGAACCCTGCACACCAACAGTGCGGTTAAAACCCTGAACCGGATTCTGGATATGTTCGGGGCGGAAGAACAGGAGGCGATACGGGTATCAATTTCCGAATCGCTAGTGGCGATTATTGCTCAACTGCTGTGCAAAACCACAGACGGGAAGCGGGCTGCTTTCCACGACGTTATGATCAATACCGACGTGGTTAAGGAATACATTCTGAAGGGGCAGAATGAGGAAATCAATCAAATCATGATCAAAGATACTTATGAAGGGATGACGACGATGAATAAGTCGCTCTACGGCCTTTATCAAGAAGGTCGGATTACTGAAGAACTTTGTGTAGAGAACTCGCCGTTCCCGAACGAAATGGCTCAGATGCTCCGAGGTCGAGTCTAAATAGTTGACAGTTGACAGTTGACAACGAGGTTTTTAGGATGGGGATTTAAACAGTTGACAATTATCAAATGTCAATTATCAACTGTTAAACCCGCTCATCAAGGTAAATGTCAATTATCAACTGGTAAAAATCGAGTGTTAACTGTTAACTGCTAACTGTTATTGGTGTACTTAATTGAAAGTCGATCGCCCGATTTTGCCGGAAATTTTCAAAGGCATTGCACTGTTTACACCAGGGGGAGACTTAATCTATTGCATAGACTCCCGCAAGCAAACTCAGTGGCACTTGCAGTTGTGCGTAGCTCTACAGGAAATACTCGGTTTGTCGGAACCGCCGCATTTTCTGATACCTTGCTTCACGGCAACCGTTGACTGCTGGCGAGATCGGAGCGATCGACAGTTGCGGGTTGCAGCCGAGGCCTACGGGCCGGTGCTGCGACATCAAACGCTGCTCAATGGTATTTTTGGCACTGGCGACTTGGTTTGGCATCCCCGCAGCAACGAAATGTGCGAACCGATGGCGATCGCCACTTATCACCAACAATTCCCCGAACTGTGGGAAAATCACGACTTGGTTGTACAGTATCCGGTCTCGGTTGGGCGATCGGACTTTGGCAGTTTCCCGATCGTACCTCCCTCCCGCTTCCAGCAACCGCAGCAGGCGCAGCCAACCCAACCAACAGCACTCACCGCATCGCCACCAACTCAAGGGTACGTTTTGCGACTGTTTGTTTCCGGCAACAACCCCAGCACCGAACGCACCCTCGAAACATTACACCAATTGTTAGAACAATGCCTCGACCGTCCCTACACTTTAAAAGTAATTGATGTTTTAAAACATCCCGAACAAGCCGAGGCAGATCAGATTTCAGCAACACCTACTTTGATTAAAATTTGGCCAAAACCGGTACGGCGAATTGTTGGCGAACTGAACGATGCCGAAAAAATTGTGCGTTTGCTGAGCAATTCATAATTTGAGATTTCCGATTGCTGATTTTAGATTCAAGTTATAAATGAACATTGTATAGAGTTAGGTGGGCATTGCATTGGTGTCAACTAATGAGCGAGCTTAATTTGACATCAATCTAGTCAGGTGCGTCAGAGCAAAAATCCTCGGTAATCGTTGTAGAACTTCGTCTGACGCACCCTAGAAGTCAACCCTACATTATCGATCGGGAAGACAAACATCAGGAGCGCACAAACCCGCTAAATCCACAGTTGTGACTTCCAGCGTATCCAACTCAACTCGCCGAATCACGTGATTGTTGGTATCAGCAACAAACAAATGAGACCCGATCGCGCTCAACCCCGAAGGTTCAAAAAATCGAGCCTTGACACCTGTACCGTCAACCAAACCTGCTTTACCATCTCCAATCATAGTTATGCAAGTACCGCTGCGGTGGTCGATCCGCTTAATTTTGTGATTGTAAGTATCAGCAACCCAAAGATAATTTTGACTGTATTCAATACCCAAACAGTGCTGCAACCTCACCTCATCACCGCGGCCGTCTTTATCCCCAAAACCAAACAATTCACCGCTACCGCAGACAGTGTGCACCTTCGGGTTTTCATCAATACCCAGGGCGCGAATCGAACTAATTTCGCTGTCAGCAACAAACAACTCCGATCGATCCGTAGCCAAGCCGCTGGGCTGAGAAAAAGCAGATTCTGCAAGAGTACCGTCAACACAAGATTCTCTGCCCGTACCCGCATAAGTGCCGATCGTACCAGCATCTAACTGCATCTCCCAAATTTGGTGCGAACCCGCCATAGCAATAAAAAGTCGATCGCCAACCCTTTCTAAATCCCAAGGCGAATTCAATTGCGTTTCCAAACCCTTGCCGCTGCGCGGCCCAATTTCCTGACTTTGTTGACCGGTACCAGCAACAGTTTCCACCCGCTCAGTTGTAAAATCAATCTTTCTGATAGCGTGATTTTCCGTATCAGCAACATAGAGAATTTGACTTTCTGCATCAAAAGCCATACCTTGAGGTGCAAAAAACTCAGCTTCTTCAAACTTGCCATCAGTCAAACCCGGTTTCCCCGTACCGATGACGTGCAGCACCTCACCTTCAGCACTGCTGACAACAATTCGGTTGTGTCCAGAATCTGCAACAAACAAGCAAGAACCAACCAAGCTTTGTTGAACCGAGTTCGCAGGCCCCGGCAAAACAGTTTCATCTACAGATTGATTGTCCTCAGTCATTTCGCCCAAAAGCGCTTCATTTTGGTCAAGCTGTTTTGCCTCCATTGAAGTAATGGCAAATGCCAGCACTTTACCGGGAAAAGCCAGCGGGGTTGACAGAGGTTTGCGCTGTTTTTCTAAGCTGAAACGAAGTTCTTTAAAGGCGATCGCATTTTTATCTTTGTATTCAGCAATTAACTTACCAACCAACTGGTCGAGCGATTCTCTATTGCCTTCGCCAGAAACAAAACCCACAACATAACTTTCCGGATCGATCACCATTAAAGTCGGCCAAGCGCGAACCGCGTAGCTTTGCCAAACTTTCATGCCGCTGTCTACAATTACCGGATGTTCGATATCGTAGCGGAGAATAGCTTGGCGGATATTTTCAACTTCTTTTTCGTTTTCAAATTTCGCCGAATGCACGCCGATAACCGTGAGGGAATCTTTATATTTTTGTTCCAGGTATTTTAAATCTGGGAGGACGTGCAAGCAGTTGATGCAGCAGTACGTCCAGAAGTCCAGGAGGACGACGCGCCCTTTTAAGGATTCAATGGATAAAGGTTTCTCGGTGTTCAGCCACGGGTACTTTACGGGGAATTCTGGTGCTCTGACGCGAGGCATGGCATCTCCTGGTAGGGTCTGAATAATTTTTACACTTCTTTAATTTAGCGGGAAGTTTCGCCGGATGGGGGAAAGCTGGTTAAACGAGGGCTTTTGGACACAGC
>NZ_JADEWV010000043.1 GCF_015207455.1 Microcoleus sp. LEGE 07076 | reverse complement strand
CAGCCCCAATCCCCACTGACTAGCAACTTGAGTTATCATACAATCTGGACGTAAAGAAATGTAAAGGGATATGCAAGACAAAGTTGTGGTTGTGGTGGGTGCAACTGGTGGCATCGGTTCAGCAGTAGCCCGCAAACTCGCCGATACAGGTGCGACGCTAGTGCTCGCCGCCAGAGACAGCAGTAAATTAGACGCTTTAGCTAGCCAATTTTCCGCAGCAGAGGTACTTTGCGTACCGACAGATATCACCGATTTGCCACAAGTCGAAACCCTGATGCAAAAAACAGTCGAACATTTCGGACAAATTGATGCCCTCGTAAACGCCGCCGGTGCCGGAATTCTCAAGCAGTGGAACAAGCTAGAACCCGCTGATTTAGATGCGATGCTTGACTTGAACTTGAAAGGCAGTTTTTACACTTCTCAAGCAGCCGCCAATGTCATGAAAGAGCGCAAATCCGGCCACATCTGCAACGTCATCGGGATTTTGGGCAAGCATTCGATGGCGATGGGCACAGCTTACTGCGCTTCCAAGTTTGGAGTAGTTGGTTTCAGCAAGTGCATGGCAGATGAGCTGCGCCGCTACGGCATTAAATTTACGCTATTCTATTTTGGCGGGGTCGATTCTCCGTTTTGGGATAATGTGAGTTTAAAGGTAGACAGGTCAAAAATGCTAACTCCTGAAACTGCTGCAAATGCGATTATGTTTGCTCTTGCTGCTGACCCGCAAGCTGTGCCGCTAGAAATTAATATTCAGCCCGAGAGTCATTTGTTCTTTTAGTAGTTTGTAACCTGTACATTACACAGCCGACGAGTTTTTCTGGTGGGTAGTACATCGTTTTTCTGCCAAAAAAAAGGTGCAATCTCTCGACTTAAGTCGTGGAAATTGTTAAAAATTCTACCAAAGTTTAAGCTTCTAGATTTATCTGTGCAGTAAATATCCCATCTCAAATTTCAAATCGATTTTCCAGTACCAGCAACCAGGTTGCTAAGTTTGAGTGTTTTGATTCTGAAACCTAATATCGTGGACTGTTGCATCGGAATCATAAAATCGAATCAACCGTTAACACTCAACCATTCTGTTTTTCCACCCGCCAGTCAACAGTCAACAGTCAACAATCAACAGCCAACAATCACCTGACGGTGCAACCGGAATTGATATAACTCCCCCAAGCAATCTTCTTTACTTTAAGTCTCAAAAATCCCAACGTGAAATAGCGGTTTTTTGCTATTTATGCAATTCAAACTTAACACGCCAGACAGCACTGCGTACTGATGCCGAACCTGACCGGTTGACGGAGACACCCCACCAAACTCAAGTTATCCCAGATACCGAGTTTCTTTTAACCCACATTCGGCAGGTCTTAACATTAAGTGGGGACTTTTATGTAAAAAATGGCTGTAATTCTTTGTAGACAAGCATTCCGCTAATATGTATAAATAGGAATCTTTGTTAATAAGTGTTTATGTGTTATCAATAGCTGTCAATTATTGAGAATGTTTTGAGGTTAAATTCTTAGGATGACGTTTTCTCGTCAAAATACTTTTGACTGTGTTAAGAAGTGCGGAATGTGGGTTTTAAATGCCGATGTATTTCTACCTTCGGAGGGAGTGATTATATTGATTTTTTGCGTTATTATTAAGCCAGCGCTTTAAAAACAAATGAAAAATATCCATTCCTCTGTCTTTACTTTGCAGTTTCCTACTAAAAATCAGCCGAATCTCCATTTTTCACTTTCCATTTTCAATTATTGATTATGGAGTTCGACCGCATTCACTTTTACGTAGAAAATGCTAAAGTATCCCGCGACTGGTTTGTCAGCCACTTAGGCTTTAAATCAATCGCAGGTTCTTTCAACAGCCACACTAGCACTGAATCTGTCAGCAGCGGTAATGTATGTTTTCTTTTATCTTCGCCCCTGACATCCGCTAGTCCCGCTGCTAGTTGGTTGAAGTTTCATCCTCCCGGAATTGCCGATGTGGGTTTTCGGGTAAAAAATATCGAATTAGCAGTAGCTAGAGCGGCCGCCGCAGGCGCTAAAATTCTGGAACCGATTCAAAATAACCTAACAGCAGCAGGCTGTTTTAAGCAAGCAAAAATCGCTGGTTGGGGAGATTTAAGCCACACGCTGGTTGAGCAAATAGGAGAAAATTTAGCGCTACCCGCTTCTAGTAAGCTGTCGCTGTTTACACTAATCGACCATGTAGTTTTAAACGTTGAATCGGGCGATTTGTCAAGTGCTGTTAGTTGGTATCAAAAAATATTAGGTTTTGTGCCGCAGCAAAATTTTGACATTAAAACTGAAAAGTCGGCTTTGCGAAGCCAAGTTATGGTGCACGCTGAAGGTGGGGTGCAATTCCCGATTAACGAACCGGCATCGACTAATTCTCAAATTCAAGAGTTTTTGAGTGCAAATCGGGGGTCTGGAATTCAGCACATGGCTTTACAAACTACCGATATTGTAAGGGTTGTTGCCGATTTGCGATCGCGCGGTTTGCCTTTTCTGCCCGTTCCTCCAACATATTACTCCCAATTGCGACAGCGGCAAAACTATTTGCCTGAAGATTGGCAAGCAATTGCAGCTTCTCAAGTCTTGGTAGATTGGCCAGAAAATACTCCCGCAGCGATGCTGCTCCAAATCTTTACTCAACCAATTTTTGCCGAACCGACTTTCTTTTTCGAGATTATTGAGCGCCGAGTTTCTGTAATTAACGGTAAAAAGGTGCAAGCTGGAGGTTTTGGGGCGGGGAATTTTCGAGCTTTATTTGAGGCAATTGAACGGGAACAAATGAAGAGGGGAAATTTAATCGATAATTGATAAAATTGCAAATTTTAGGCTCAAGCAAGCCTGTCTTTCAGCACTGCGATATCAGTCCAACCGTAGGCAATTTCTTTGACTGCAACTCCTGCTTTATTTGTTTGGTGTTCCTCCACTTTTTTACCTCCTAAAAACTCATAAAACTTGCAGGCTGAATTGTCTCCCAGTACCCAAACAAGCATCGAATTAAAGCTTGATTCAGTCAAGTTTGTAACAACTGCTCGCACAAGTTGCTGTCCGATTCCTTGACGCTGATATTCCTCCAAAATATAGATAGCAAATAATTCTCCTTGATAAACATATTTGCCAGTACGCTCGCAACCGCCCGCAGCAAAACCCACAATTTCTCCCGAGTCATTCTCAGCAACGCAGACAAAATCCCCAGTAGTTTTGACGTTTGACAGGATTTCTTGCCAGTTGTTTTCTCGTTTTTGATATGACAGTTGCGCGAGGTAATCTGTCGGTACAATTTTTCGGTAAGCTGTCCGCCAAGTGTCTAGATTAACTCGTGCAATTGCAGGTGCGTCAGCAATTTTAGCTTCTCTCACAATCATCAGAACATACTCCTTTCTCGCCCCAAAATTCTCTGTTCAATTCTGTGGGTAATTTGTACTTTGGCGATTTTCGGACAAATACCGTTAGGACTTATCTACAGAGCACGAAGATTGTTTTTTCGCGCTGATTTACTTAGAAATTCGGTAGCATCCCAATTGTAAAATCCAGTCTGATCAAATCCGCGCTTCATCGTCCTGTATTCACCTCTCTCTTGTCTTCCTCTCCTCTGTGTTCTCTGCGCCCTAGTAAGGTTAAATCATTCCGAGGCAACCGGAAACGATATTACTTATAAATTCGGTTGATTCGTATATATTCTGTGGTCTCACCCCATCTTTACAGCCTATTCCAGGTTTATTAACTACACCCCAGAAACGTGTTTTTTTTTACAGTTTTTGCTGGATAACTGATGGGTGTTCAAGAAACCCAGTTAGGCGCGTACTGCACCTATAGCGGTTCTCAAGCGTGGTGAGGTATGCCTAGTTTGGCCAGCAGCAGCTCATATGAGAAATCGAAATGCTACACATGGAATATGCTGTATCAGACAAACTGGGTTTATAAAACCTGATTCCTGATTATTTTACCAGGAATGGAGTTGTTAGTTGGGCGGGGGTTTATTGATATTTTGGTTGGGAAGTTAAGATGCGGGTGAACCCGCCCTGGTTCCACACGAATGGTGCAATATAGCGGTTCAAACCCACAATATTGGCAAATCCGCCCCAATGATTAAACGGGGTGCTGAAGGCAAACTATACGATCGCGCCCTTCTAGCTTAGCTCGGTAAAGCGCGCGATCCGCTTCTCCAATTAACCCCTCAATCGATAAACCGACAGCAGGCACAGCAGTAAAAATACCTATACTGAGACTTACAAACTTACTTACCTTGGAAGCAGCATGAAAAATTGTCGCAGCTTTCACATGGCTGCGAATTGATTTAGCTACCCGCATTGCTTCTTGCATATCAGTTCGCGGCAAAATCACCGCAAATTCTTCGCCGCCGTAGCGGGCTGCTAGATATCCGTCCTGTTGAGCGTTGCTGTTTAAAATCTCCGCTACTTGTTTTAAACATTCGTCGCCTCCTTGATGCCCGTAACGATCGTTATAGAGTTTGAAAAAGTCAATATCGCACAAAATTAAAGACAGCGGCTCTTTTTCTTGCTCCATCCACTGCCATTGTAACTCCAATGTTTTGTCAAAACAGCGGCGGTTAGCAATCTGAGTCAAACCGTCTACCGAAGCGAGCCGCTGCAATTCCATATTAGCTCGTTCTAATTCTAACTTGGCTTGTTCTAAAGCTAAGTTTTGGTGAGCTAGTTCTTCACTTTGCCGTTTTTCTTGTTGGTACAAAAATCGGATTGAAGCTTCAGCTTCTTGCAGTTCTTGTTCCGCATATTTGCGCTTGACAAACTGCCCTAATTGAGAACCGACAGCCGCCATCATCTGAAGCAAATCTTCGTCGGGAGGCTGTTTTTCCCGAGCAAAAAAAGTCATTACCCCTACAATTTGACCGCTGGCGCGAATCGGGAAACCGAAAGCCGATCGCAATCCTGCTGTAGCTGCTAAGTGCGATCGCACGAAATTGCGATCTTTGAGAATATCCGTAATCCACTGAGGAAAGCCTGTGTTCCAAACTATTCCCGGTAAACCCGCACCCGGCTCTAGATTAATCTGCTGGGAATTTTCCACAAATTCCCCAACTTCAGTCCCCCGCCACCAAACTCCCACTCGCAACAAAAAAGGCACATCTTCAATAACATTATCTGGTGCAGCGAACAGTAATGGTATTTGGTCGCCACTATTTTTCCCATCAAATTTAGTTTCTTTTTCATCCACAGGCGTCCAAAGTTCGCCAACATCCCATCCCAAACTGTCACAGATAGCTTGCAAAATTTTCGGAGTTGTGCTCTCTAAAGAACCAGATTCTGACATGATGCGAGCTACTGCATACTGTGCTGCTTGACGCTTTTTTATCCGCTGTTCCTCAGTGATATCCCTGCCCACACAGACAAAGTTTTGTATGCTTTTGTTGTCATAGTGCTTGCTTTCTATGCTTGTCTGGATAGTAGAGCAGGAAAATGCAACTGTCAGCTTTGAACCTTTTTTAGTTGTGCAAGCTACTTTTACTTGATGCCAAGATTCATTTTTCAGTTCAGGAGGTAGCTGGCTAACTTGACGCAATAATTCCTCATCAGCCGCAATCATCGAGATGGGTTTATCGATTAATTCTGATTCGGTATATCCAAATAATTGTTGGGTGGATTTATTGACTTTTTTGATTTTTCCAGATTCCGTTGTTACCAATAAAATATCATTAATGGAGTCAAGTATTTGATCTATATAATCGCGAGCATTAGCCAAGTAATCGACTTTAATACTGTTTTCGTTGGCTGCCTGAACCATACTTTGCTGAACTGAAACAGTGTCTGTTACGTTTTCGCAGAAAATAATTAATCTTTCAGGTTTAAGCTGTTCTTTTTGACCAAAGATATACAAATCTAGATACAAATAAGAACCATCAGTTAAAACTCTTGTTACTGAGTTTAATTGAAAACTTGGCTGTCGTTGTTCAATAATATCGTCTAGCAGTTCTTCAATTCCGATCAGTTCGGGAAAACTGTCGCGCACATCTTTACCTTTTTCGATTTCATTAGGAATGTCGGCAAACTCTTGCACGTTCAAGGATGTTTCTTGAATTTTCAGTTCTCGATCGACTGCGACAAATTCAATTCGACGCAAGGATAACAGCTTGTCTAGAAGATTCTTAATACTTTTGGAGCAGGTACGCAAACTTAATGGTGGCAGTATTTCGTCATTGTATAACATAAATCTCAAAGGTTAATAGGTAAAATTAGTTGTTCTTTTACTGCTACTTTGCTGATGTAACTGTTAAGATAAAGGGTGCACCTCATTTTACTTTTGTAGTCCAAAATGTCGCGATATCGCTACATATTTATAAGCGGGCGGACACCCTCTCACTCCCCAAAAAAATGCTTTTACATAGCCTCAGAGGCTGCCTGGAGCAATTTATGTTTGTGAAAGCTTTGCTTTCGCTCGCAACGATAAATCAATACGCGTTCTACGAGCAAGTCCCAAGCTATTAATATGCGGGTTTTAACTCTTGACAGGTGCAACCAAATTTTACGGTTGGTTAATTTAACCAAATTGTAAATTCGACTCTTCTAAGAAGTTTTTTTGTTCTAGACAAAGTTAGCCGAATATGAGTTCGAGCTAATGTTTTGAAGAATTATTTAAACTCAGCCTGAATTCAGCCTGGATTTAGGGCTAGATTGATTAATTAAATATAGCGGTTTGCACTATTTGTGCTGCACTTCTTAATTGTAGATTCCCTGATATTGGTTACAACCGCTACAGTTGAGGATGGGCACAGTTTAATTTAACTGTTGCCTTTAATTAGCACCATTTATATAGAGTTTACCTGCTCAGGGTATTTGTGTCAAGTTTTGTAAATAATCTGTTACCTTGAAGTGATATAATATCCAACAATTTGTATAAAAGCTGGAAAATACTCTGCTAAATGCTGAGACTTATTACTGACTTTGACGGCCCAATCGTGGACGTGTCCAACCGCTATTACCGAGTTTACCTGGACTGTCTGGCCGAGACTCAACGCGAGGGTCAACCAGTCCGCAAACTCGCCTTAGCCGAGTTTTGGGACATGAAGCGGGCACGGGTTCCGGAAACCGAAATCGCCATTTTTTCAGGATTAGACGCAGCTCAATCCCTGGAATTTGCCCAGAAGCGCCGTCAAACCATCCACACTCTCCCTTACCTGATTTACGATCGACCCGCTCAGGGTGCAGTGGAAACCTTAGAGAAGGTGCAGCGGGCTGGAGTAGACTTAACGGTGATGACCATGCGCCGTGTCAGGGAACTAGACGAAGCTTTCACGCGCTGCAATTTAGGGCAATTTTTCCCAGAAAACCGTCGCTATTGCCTCCCCAACGATTACGTCAAAACCGGGGATGTCAAAGATAAGCCGCTGCTGATGGCAAGAGCTCTCGCCGAGCTGCCGCCGGCTTCTGAGCTTTGGATGGTGGGGGATACCGAGGCGGATATGATAGCGGCAAAAACGCACGGTGTCAAGGTAATTGGTGTTTTGTGCGGAATTCGCGATCGTACTCAACTAGAAATGCACCAACCGGATTTGATTGCTAACAATTTGAGCGAAGCAGTTGAGATGATTTTAGGTAGTAGTTAGTTGTCAGTTGTCAGTTGTCAGTTGTCATTAGTTAGTTAGTTATTGTTAGCTGATGTTATTTGTCTCAGGTTTTGATTCCACAATTATTAGTTGTTGACTGCTGGCGATGCCAAAAAAAGAAGGTTTCGACTCCTGATAGTCGATCGCCAACTTTTAGACTTTTGTTCAAGCTCCCAGATTCATCTGTCGAGTCAAGTTTTCAATCCAAAATCGACTGACTGCTAACTAATGACTGTTGACTGTTAACTGTTGACGGCTGACGGTTGTCAGTTGTTAGTTGCTAGTTGTTATTAGCTAATGCTTTCGGGCTAACTGCCAACAACTTTCCTGTCAACAGTCAACTGCCAATTACCAACTGCCAACTGCCAATTACCAACTGACTAATGACTAAGGACTACTGACTACTGAACTATCGCAGAAAACTGCTGACCAGCCACAGAGTTAAAAACGTAAACAAAGCAATAAGTTTCTCTGTTGAGATAAATGCTGTACTGAGCAAAGGGCCCAAAAGACCTCCCAGCACCAAGCCTATAACCAAGCCAGCCACAGTCAGCAGCACGGCCCGACCAAATTTTTGTTCCTTGCGATTAACAAAATAAAGACAAGAGCCGACTCCAAGAGCCAGAGTCAACTGTAGTAAAGAATCATTAGCCGCCGGATAAATACTGAGTCCGCCCAACCCCGCATACACCCCAGCCGGCCACAAAATGTCCGATCGGCTAGGAGTATCGATCAGCCGCTGCAACCAAGCAGGACTGCCCGACGGAGGAGACGGAGTAAAGCTTGCCGGTGGCGGAGTCAGTCGCTCGGGAAAGCGGATGCGTTCGGGCACTTTAATTTTACCTTCCTGTCGCTGTCGCAGGCGATCCATCAGAATCGCGTCATAAGCAGCTTCGATCGATTCCAAACGTTTTTTGTCGCCGCTGTACTGCTCTGCCTGACGGGTGCGGGCCTCTTGCACTTCATCAAAGGAAGCATCTTCATCGACTTCTAGCAGTTGATAGGGAGTTGGCTCACTCATAAAACTTATTAGTATGCGGAAAACTCAGCGTCTTTAGACCTGAGAGGGATGCGAGCGGGCGGTGTGAACCGCCGTGGTCTGAAAGTGTAGGATGTTATGGTTAACCGGGAGTTAACCTTTCGATCGCTAAGCATTTTTGAGCCACCAGCGCTGGGTCATTGATTTTAATAACCCGCCCGAGACTCTCGTTATAGTGCAATCTTAACAAGAGAGGAAAGCGGGGCGGGGGTTCGCGGCCGCTTTCCCAAAAGTTTTGCTGGTAGTTTTTTAGCCGATCGGACAGGAACAAGCAAACCTTGCGAAGGTAGAAAAAAGTAGAAGGCATTCGGCAACAGGAAATAAACAATTATGAATCCAAAGATTTTTGTTTTTACCTTAGCTGTCTCAAATTTTACCTGCTGCCGAATGCTGTGAGCATTAACTTGTCCTGTAGGCGCTGACAATTCCCGACCACTGGATTTTTTTTAGTCGATCGCGGCGGTAGGAAAAAAAGCGACCCGAGTCAGAATAAGTACAGAAAGGAGCGATCGTCACTTGAGAAAGATCGATTCCCAATTGCTGCAATTGCAGAGCATTGCAGAGGCGAACATCCAAGCGTACTTTTCCCGGTTCTGGATCTGCCACTACAGGAGATTCTGGCAATTGCTGCAAAAACTCTAGAATGCCCTCGGCTGTCGCACCAGCGTCTCTGGGAGCAATCGCCGCTCCCAGAGACGCTGCCACTTCCACAGATACCTGGTAAACCTTTCCAGCGATCGCCGGCCCCATAGCAATCTTCAGATTTTCTAATTGACTGCCGGCGGCCACAAGTTGAGCGATCGCCTCTGGTAATATCTTAGCAGCAGTCCCGCGCCAACCCGCGTGAACGGCGGCCACCAGTCCGGTACGATCGTCAGCAATCAGCACCGGCACGCAGTCAGCCGAGCAAACCCATAGCGCCTCAAACTCGCGCTCTGCCACCAAACCATCAGCTTCAACATAGGTTTGAGCGGTGGCGGGCGACACTGGAGCCACAACAGGGTGCAACTGACCTGTTTTGACTACCGCATTGCCGTGTACCTGCTGGAGGCGGTAAACCTTGGCTCCGGGTGCGAGAACTTGTGTCAGCTCGATCGGGCCTTGGGGCGAGAAATCGCGAGTAAAAAAGCCGTGAGACCACCGAGAGAGCAGGCTACAAGTCAGATAGGGCAGACCTTCCGAGTTCTGCCACTGCCAACCGCTCCCCCCAGCTTGTCCGGTGTGTTGAGAGTCAGAAAAATTTGTCGGGCGATCGCCAGCTACAGTCATGAAACCCATCCATCCCCAAGCGAATCATTTGCATTCTATTCTAAGCAATCAACAATTTTGGCGAGGGAGTTTAAAATGCGCGCGATCATCGGCTTTCATCAAAAAAAATCGGCATGATGGAGGCGGTTAACTGCGGTGGACGCTGCGGAAATTTGGCGCGACCCGAGAAATACAGATAATTAACACGCCGGAACGCCAAAGCGCTATCATCGTTGTGGCCCTGACAGGCAGCGATCGCTGCCTTGCAATCGGAAACCCAAAAACCAGGGGGCATCGACCTCCAATCGACGCAGCAGCATTCTAGCTGGTTCGACGCGCTAAAAAAATTGCCTCCAGCCAGGTAAAATCAGTTAAGTTTCTGTATTTTCTGTATTTAAAGATCCCGATTGCCAGACATTCGATCCAGACCAGGCCAAAAAACAGATACTTGCTCCAAGACTCCTGTCGCCAGCAGCCCAAAACTTGAGACTAAGATTCCTGCTCCCAGATTCTAATGCTGCAAGTAAATCTCAAACCTCAAATCTCAAATAGACTGACTTCGATCTCCTTGCGTCCCCTGTTGAGTTGGGAAAAAAAATCGTGAAACCTGTTCCAGACAAACAAATCACAGCTCATTTGAACACCAAAGAGCCCAAAAATAACCCTAAAGGCCCCCGGACTCGATCGCGCCTGTTGTCCGATCGCTCGCTGCTGGTGGGACTGGGCTGCCTCGCCAGTTTGGGACTGCTCAGCAAAGGTCTAGTGTGGGCCCAAACCGAAACTCCGCCAGCAGAACAAGCCGTCCCCAGCGCCGCAGACCTCCAGCCGCTATTTGAAGCACCTCTGCCGCCCCCGGAACCGGCATTGAGCCAAGTGGAGCCAGAACCGTACCCCGAACCGCAGGCAGAAGCTCCGGCTCCCGAGCCTGTCTATGCCGAACCGCCTCGGCAGTCAGATTACGTCACAGAAGCACCTCCTGCCCAATATTATTTGCCCGAACCGGCGCTGATTCCCCTGCCAGAAGCGACGGCCCAGGAGCCTCCTTTTGAAGCGCCAGTTAACCCAGCCTACGCTGAAAGCGACCAAACAGACTACAGCGCTGGTGCTACCAGCGACTACTACGAACCGCCAACAAGAATCGAGTTTGCAGAGCGATCAAGCGGCTGCGAAGGTTCCTGGTATTCAGAGGGTTCGTGCGGGACTGCCGCTGTTTCCGAGCCGGTCAGGGCCGAAGCAGCCCCTCCCAGCAACAGGCCGGAAACTCCGATCGCAGAAGAACCCAATTACAGCCCGGAAACTCCGATCGCAGGTAACTCATATATTGCACCCCCTGCTCCACAAAATCTGCCACAAAACATTCCGGACAATCTTCCGAGAAATGTTCGGGAAAATATTCGGGGAAATGTTCGGGGAAATTTTGCCGAAAATAATAGCGGTAATTCTGCCAATAAAGTCGATCGAGCCCTCGAACACATAGGCAACCAGGTTTGGGGGCAAGAAAACCGGGGTCAATCGGCTTATAAACCCAGAGGGTACTCAGCAGACAGAGGGTACTCAGCAGACAGCGACTACTCAGCAGACGGAGGGTACTCAGCAGACAGAGGGTACTCAGCAGAGAGAGGGTACTCAGCAGAGAGAGGGTACTCAGTTAACCCTGCATCTTACGGCTACCAGGCTCCACCGCCCAGCATGGGACTCGGGCCGATTCAAGTCGGTGCCGTGAGTGTCAGCAGCGGCAGCAATACAGGTTTTGCTTACTACAATCTCACGCCCCGTCCTTTAGGAAAGCCCGGAAATGGCAACACAAGCCTGCTGTTTCCGCTATCTATTGCTGCCGAAATTACTTCGCCTTTCGGGTGGCGGACTCATCCAGTTATGGGCTACGGCAGGTTTCACACCGGAACAGACTTGGGAGCTCCGATGGGAACGCCCGTACTGGCGGCTTATGCAGGTAAAGTGGCGATCGCCGATTGGTTGGGCGGCTACGGTTTGACAGTGGTTCTAGACCACAACAAACAGTCTCAGGAAACTCTCTACGGCCACCTTTCGGAACTGTTTGTGAAACCCGGAGAGTTTGTGAAACAGGGAGAGACCATCGGCCGAGTCGGCAGTACGGGAATGTCTACAGGGCCTCACCTCCACTTCGAGGTGCGGCAAATGACCGATCGGGGTTGGGTGGCGATCGACCCAGGCGCTCAGCTAGAATTCGCCGTAGCAAAAATGATCGGCACGTTGGAAACGGCAAAAGTACCGCAAATGCCGAAAATCGTCGAAATACAAAGCGCTAACGGACTCAAGGATTTAGAAAACGATCTGCCTCAGCTTCCACCTCTGCCGCTGGGAATGGACATCGAAGTTCACAACCTCCAGCCGCCATTCCCGGAATTGCTAAAAGCTGACACTTCTGGCATCAAAGACAAGGAAGCCGTCAAACCCAAAACCCAGAAGCAAGCTAGCAGATAAAAATTGGGGAGCAGCTCAACAACGAGGACAATCAAATAGGTTTGTAGTGAGGACTAAAGTCCTCTCCTCAGATTTCGATCGGGATAGAACTTACGCAGGGGCGATCGGAAACCGGGTTTTTCAACCAAAATAATTGCTGAAAACCATTAATCTAGGTAAAAAAAACCCGGTTTCTCGTTTGGTGCAACCGCGCCCGACGTTTAGGACATTCTGGAACGCTGAAAATATTGCGGCGACTGCATTTTCACATCGACTTCTTCCTTCTTCCTTCCTTCTGCTATAGTGCGTCCAGGACGAGAGGACTCGCACTCCTTACTACAAACACTTTACTGGCAAAAGCCTGGTAATGTGGAAAATCCAATAAAAATTGGGAACTTGCAGCCTATGTTAATAGCGCAGCACTTGTGGGAATTAATTTTATTTCTAATTATTGTAGTCGGGCCAATTCCCTTAAGCTTGTCTCTTGCCTTCGAGAATCAGAACGAAAACAGTAAAAGTTCGTTGCCTCATTTTGTCCTCGTACTTTTGACGGGATGGAGCATTGTACAAGTTTGTATTGGCTTGATCTTGGGGAGTGCCGATCGCCTAAATATTTCTGCGATCATTATAGTAGAAATTGTGATTTGTGCGATCGGCACAATTGGGCTTTCTACCAAAAAACACAGAAATTCTACCTTATGGCAGTCGCAGATTCCCAAACTCAAGCAACCTCTGGGCTTATCCGAATTCCTAATTATTTTTGCCGCCGCTTTTGCTGGATTTGTGCTGTGGGAAACCCTAGCAACCAAACCCACAACCAATTATGACTCATTGTGGTTTCACCTGAGTGCGATCGCCCGATGGTATCAAACCCATTCATTTACACTATTAGATGTCACCGGAAATTGGATTTTTGAACAAGAGCAAGCCCGAGTATATCCCTACAACTGGCACGTTTTATCTGCCTTGTGCGTACTCCCCTTCAAGGAAGACTTTTTCGCAGCTTTTCCCCTGCTAATTGCCTGGGTAATTGAAGGAATTGCCGTCTATCTATTGAGTTCCAAATTTGGAGCGACCCGAATCCACGCTATGGCAGCATCATCTTTAGTATTGACAGTACCGATGGTGCTCAACCAAATTAACACCATTCACCCAGACTTACCGCTAGCGGCCATATTTACAGCGGGTTTGTATCTCGGTTTATCCTATCACAGCAGCCGATCGCCATCCGAACTATCCTTATTTTTAGCAGCCGCAGGAATGCTAGCCGGAATAAAAATCACCGGCATAGTCTATGCAGCCTCACTCTTAGGAGGATTAGCAATCTTAGAAATTCAAAGATTTGCGGTTAACAAAAAATCCACACCAGCTAATTGGAGAATTCGCCGCTTTCTCAAACCAGTCTTGCTGTGTGGCATAGTTTGTTGCTTATTTTTAGGAGGTTTTTGGTATGCCAGAAACTTGCTGCACATTAATTATCCTGTCGGGAATAGTGGCGAGATTAAAGTTCCCTTACAGCCTGTTCCCTTACCGTCTCCCGTACCTTCGCCCACACCTCCGGTACAGCAGCCAACACCTACCTTACCTGCGCCGCCAGTTGCGCCGTCTTTCAAGATTTGGCAAAGCACTTTAGCCGCTCAATTCAATCCCCGCGATATTTCTCACTGGCAAACTCTCGGCTGGCAAACTCTCGTGAGATTACAACTGCCATTTCTGGCGATCGCACTTCAGGTATTGGCAGCACCTCTAACTGCGATCAAAGGTAAAATTAGAACGATCGATCGAAACAATATTATTCTGACTGTAGTTCTCACCAGCACCGGAATTCTGTATCTAATTACACCTTACACCTCCGGTACTGGGGGAGAGTCGATCGGTCAAATCAGCCCTTTACTCGGTTTCAATTTCAGATACGGATTTCCCTTCTTAAGCTTGCTAGGCATCGCAGCCGCAGCTACAGCCACTAAATTAAAAACTCGAAATCGAGTTGTTGTCGCAGTTGTTTTAGCCAGCAGTATTTTCGGCATTACTAGCAGCACAATTTTTGACCTTATTAAAAAAGCTTCTTTTACCGGAACAACTATTGTTTGGGGAAGCGGCTTGATCGACCAATTCAAATCAAATTTCGGGGAAGCCATCAAGACTGTGATAAAAATATTAGCTCCCAGTTGGCAAAATTTAGGAATCTACCCGTTACTTTATATTGGATTCCTGCTATTTGCTGGGATTTTGTTGAAGCAAAATCCCAGTTTAATCGAGTTAAAAAATCAACTCGCCCGCCTCAAAAAACCGATTCGTACAATCATAATTTGTG
This sequence comes from Microcoleus sp. LEGE 07076, assembly GCF_015207455.1. Taxonomy (GTDB): domain Bacteria; phylum Cyanobacteriota; class Cyanobacteriia; order Cyanobacteriales; family Microcoleaceae; genus Microcoleus. The sequence goes on along the minus strand of NZ_JADEWV010000043.1, from coordinate 25,078 downwards.
CGTGTATAGCCTTAATGGTAAGTGCTACTTGGGTGGCGAGGGAAAAACGAAATATTGCTCGCGCCGAACTGTATCGCGGCATTTACAAGTATATCGATAAAAATACAGTACCCGATGAAAGAATAGGCTTCTTTTTAAGTTCCCGCAGCTACCTGTTTTACGGGAGAAATTTGGACAGACAAGTTTTATACGTGCCGTTTAGAAGCGATCGAATTCCGGCATGGATAGACAACCTGCGACAAAATAAAATTAGCACTGTGGGATTCGGGCCCCTGACTGAGACAGACGAATACACCAAACAAGCTTTGTCTTGGCTGACAAGTTCCGACGGCCCGCTGCAACCAGTTTTTGGCAAAGACTTTAATACTGAGCCAGTGCTGTATCGCTTGAAAAATTAAAAGTTATTAGTTATCATGAACCAAGCTGAGACTCTATTTTCAATTATTGTTCCGACTTACAATCGCCCCGACAAATTAGCGGCTTGTATTCAATCTTTTGTGGCCCTAGAATATCCGCGCGATAAGTTTCAAGTCATTGTCGTCAACGACAGCACAGAAATATCTGTAGAAAGTACAATTTCCCCTTTTCTCAATCAGCTAAATCTCACACTTCTGACACAACCAAACTCCGGCCCGGCAACGGCACGAAATACTGGAGGTTTTACCGCAGTAGGCAAATTTTTAGTGTTTACAGACGATGACTGTACTGTGGCGACAGATTGGCTGCAAAATTTGGAAAAGCGATTTGGGGAAACACCGGATTGCTTAATCGGAGGTCGGACTCTCAACGCGCTGCCGGATAACATTTATTCTACTGCCAGCCAGCAACTGATCGATTACCTTTACAGTTACTATAATACTATTGGCGATCGCGCACAATTTTTTACTTCTAACAATTTTGCCCTTCCCGCCCTGGCTTTCCAACAAATCGGCGGGTTTGACACAACTTTTTCTTTAGCTGCTGGAGAAGACCGGGAATTTTGCTTTCGCTGGCTCAATTTGGGAGGCCGTGCGGTCTACGCTCCCCAAGTTACAGTCTATCACTCCCACGCACTAACTCTGAGCAAGTTTTGGCAGCAGCAATTCAATTACGGCAGAGGTGCTTTTTTGTTTGGGCAAATTATCTCGAAACGGGCGGGTAAGGGAAAACTGCAACATCCGTCATTTTATCTGAATTTGCTAATTTATCCGTTTGGCCACGCAGCGGGTTTTCAAAAGCTATTAATTGCGGTATTGTTTTTAGTCTCTCAGGTGGGGATTGCGGCGGGTTTGTTTTGGGAAAAAAACAATTTTGTTGAGGAATAAATTGGGATTTGTGAACCGCAGAGAGCGCTCTTGGCGCAGAGAGAGAAGTTAGTTTTAGTAGGTGCGTCAGCTTTGCATTGTCGATTATTGAGAGAATAGTTCGCTGACTCACCCTACAACTTTATTCTTTAGTCCGCGTCGGCGGACTTCGTTTCTGTAGTAGCGGTTTCAACCGCCGAGTTATGCGATTAATTGCTGCATTTTTTTTAGTCTCTCAGGTGGGGATTACGGCGGGTTTTTTTGGGAAAAAAACAATTTTGTTGAGGAATAAATATTGTTCTTCCATTTTGTTGATAACAACAATTTTTCTTTTGCTGCATATACTCCTGGAAAATCTATTCCTCTAAAAGGGAAACCTAGTCTTAACGGGATTCATGGATCATTAGATGTTCTCGGTTTTTTCATACCAGGAGCAGACGCTACTAATGCAGTTCTTTATGTAGGTGAAGGAGTCTTTTATTTTATTAGTGGGAATAATGCACAAGCATTAAAAAGCTTTGGTGAAGCTGCATTATCTGGTGTCAGTGAATTGCCTTTAGGCGATTTGATAAAAACTCATAAATTATCGAAGGTAGTCAAATTTGTAGAAAAAGACGGAAAAATATTGGATACAATTTTTCCTAAAGTTCATGATTACAGTAAGATTTATGAGAAAGCAAATCCAGCACTAAAAATCAAGATTAGTGAGGCTATTGGAGAAGGTGGTGCTGCTACTTGGGCTAAATCAAACCTTAAGGGTTACAAGCCAACCCCGAAAATCTCATCAAAAACTCAGAGGTAATTATGTCTTCTCAAAACATCCTGCAACAAATCAAAAACTCCCACTCCCTTTTACTAGCGAGTCGCGATCCGCCTTTGCACCCCACGCGATCGCCCTTACCAAAATCTCAACAACCAGAAACCTGTGCGATGCTATAATTAGAAGAGCGATCGCCATCAGAACGCCTTACTATAGGACAAGCTCCAACCATAGAATAGAGCCATGTCCACCTCCGATCGAATAATCCACTCACGTTATGCCGACGCTACACCAGTATTTGAGGAACAAGAGCCAAATCGCTTACCCAGTGATAGCAAACCCCTACCCGATACCAACGCTACTGGCCCACATTCACAACTGCGATGGGACATAATTAACAATAGAATCTATCAAGCTCGTGAATTTGATGCTAACGGCTATCCAATCCGCGACATTGACTTCACCAAGTCCCACCTATAGAAATGGCAACCCACGTCCCAATCATGCGCCACCCCCTCATCAACACCTGTGGCAACTCAACAATCCCCAAATTGGCCCGCGATCGGGTTTTAAAAGACAAGGTGGCGGCGGTTCTCCTCTAGATTTACCCTAAAAATAGGAGTCAAAACCATGCAAGGCATTACTATTACCGACCAAACCACTGATGGTTTCTTAGCTGTAAACTTGATAGATATCCTACAAGCGATCGCACCCGCAGTTTTAACAACACAGTGGCAAATTTCCCACCTAGAATGTCTGGGAATAACAGCCGAACAACTCCATCAAATCGCCGATACTCAGCAATGGATATCCGGTGCATTATTGTTACAATTGGCAGCGGAAATTACACAAGTGATTGACGGCAAATTTCAAGGCCAGCGTCTAAATGAAAATCAGCCTTGGTTAATTATCACCGCAGTAGATAGTACAGCTTATGATGTTGAAACTGTAGATGAAAACATCCTTGCTCAAATTCGACAGCAGTTTCAGCAAGTTAGCGAATTGCCAATACTGTTAACTGCCTAATAAAAATGTGCGATCGCCCTTGGCAAAAATCTCAACAAACAGAAACCTGTGCGATCGCACCTCTCTCCGAGAAACCGGGTTTCTGCGCTCGCTTTTACACCCCACCGAAATATTTAGCAAGAAACCCGGTTTCTCGATCCACGCGATCGATCGCCCGCTTTTTAAAAGTCCGATCGCCAATCAAAAAAAGTTACAATTAAAGGATGTAATCAGTCCCACTATTCAGTAGGAAACAACTATGCAAACTCAAACCAACAAAGCAATGGGAAAACTTTTCGCCACTCTGACAATCATTAACCGCGCCGACCAAATTCTAGCAGAGGCAGGGGTGAAATCAGAAGACCAAATTCGATCGATAACCCTCAAAAATGTATTAGTAGACACAGGTGCAACTACCTTGTGTTTGTCACAAGACGCGATCGCCAAACTGGGACTAAAACTCCTCAAAGAAGTAGACGTAGCCACCGCAATGGGCATTGGCAAAGCCAGAATTTTCCGAGACGCTACCATATCAATGTTCGATCGGGAAGGAACCTTCGAGTGCTTGGAATTACCGGGAGGTAAAGATGCTCTTTTGGGAGTCATACCTTTAGAAGCTTTGGGGTTAGAAATTGATTTACAAAATCAAATTTTAAAACCGTTACCCATCAGTCCAACAGAAACTTATTTGACGATTTTGTAGCGCGATTCATCCAGAATTTACCCACTTCGATCGAAAAAACTGGGTTTTTGGCGGTTTTTGCGTTCTGTAACCAAGTATTTTCGTAATAACCCGGTTTCTGGGCATCATCGTAAGTCCCATATATTAACTTTTATTACAAAAACTCGGATTTTGCGTAAAAATACCCCGCGAAATCCCAATACACAATAGAAGGCTTTCACCTTCGGAGCAAATTCACCCCCCAAAAACCGATGACAGCCGCAACTATACCGATCGCCCCCATCGCCCCTTACAGCCACCGTCTAGCCACCGTAGAAGACAGAAAGGACTCGCCCTCCTATGGCAAGCATTCGCTGCTGAACGCGAAGCGATCGACCCCTCAATGCTGGTCAAACCTAACTTCGACTTTGAAAAATACGTCACCAACCAAATCGAAAAACCCCTTTCTTTCTGCTGGATATTAGAACACAGCGACAGCATTATCGGCTGTCTATTTATCTACTATTACGACGAAGCCCCGCCCGCAAATATCCCCGAATACTTGATTCAGCAACACCACATTGAAAACCCCTTTCAATCCCGCCGAGTCGGTTCCGTTTTGGGGATGTACGTTCAGCCAGAACATCGGAAATCAGAAGCAATTCAAATGCTAGCAAAAGCTGCGATCGCCCATGCTAAAACTATGAAAGTTAGCGATATAGACTTACTAATTGCAGCCGATCAATCCGGTATGCAAGCCATGTTGCAGCGGGCTGGATTTACCAAAGCCGCAGTGCAATATACTCGCCATTACGACATAGCAACGGATGTTGAATTACCCAGCTTGCATCCGCCCCATCCCGAATTACCCGATGTCGAATTGCCGGCACCGAGAGCAATTCCGCTGCGCCACCCGCAAACTAACGAACTCTTGCGCGATTCTCAAGGAGAACCTGTTTTCTTGATGCCCTTAGTGGATGACAAAGGTGAATTGCTGAAGTCATCTAGCGGTCAACCTATTTACCCGGAATTATTGTTAGATCCGGCCACTAATTCTTGGGTCATTGATGAGGAGGATAAATTAGTTACTTGTCCGATTTTGCGGGATGAAAATGGATTAATTGTCGAAAATCAAGACATTGTTCAATTTGATCGTCCTGCTTACCAAATTATTGATGGAAAACCAGGTCTAATGCAAGATGAAAGTGGTAACTATGTATTTTGTGATGTCGAACGGGACAAACAGGGAAAAATAGTGAAAAGTCCTGATGGATTTCCCGTGTTTAAACAACCCAAAATTTGGCAGAATTAACTGTAATGGGATTGTTTGTTGTTGCAGAGATATGTAGGGTGCGTCAGACTGATTTCTAGGCGGATGATTGAGAGTTTTGGTTCTGACGCACCTTACTAACCGCAAATGGATGCTGAATGAAGAGGAGAGGTTTGTTGTTGCAGGAAATGACCGATGAGATACAGAGAACCGCATAGAACTGTTAAATTGTCCTCTGCAACAGCAACATCTAAGGCTGTTTTTAAATCACTAAACGTTTGGCAGAGTGTTAATTCTGGACAAATTTTTGGGGCGATGGTTGCTAATTCTGCTGGGGATTTTGAATTGGGTTCTGGTACGGGTACTAAATACAGTCGATCGCCCTTTTTGAGTAATGCTTGTAAAATATCATCGCAGTCTTTCGTCGCCAGAATGCCGATTACCCAGTTAATCGGGGACGGGGAAGTGGTAAGATTGTCTACATATTCGCGCAGGGCGATCGCAGCAGCGGGGTTGTGCGCGCCATCAATCAGGATGTTGCGATTGTTCCAAGTTGTCTGCTGAAGTCTTCCCGGCCATTGAGTTTGGGCGATTCCGTTGGCGATCGCACTTTGGGATATTTGCCATCCTTGGTTTTGGAGAATTTCGATAGTGGCGATCGCCATTGCTGAATTCATCAGTTGAATTTTTCCCAACAACGGCAGTTGATATCTTATTTTAACAGTATTTTGACTTAACTGATATTCTGCTAATCCTTGTCCTAAATCTTTAGCTGGTTTTACCCAAGTTGCCGGACAATCTAATTCTTGGATACATTTTTCAATTACTATTCTAGCCGATTCTGGCAATTCTCCGATAACTGCCGGACAATTTGCTTTGACAATACCAGCTTTTTCCCCAGCAATATCGGCGACAGTGGGGCCGAGTATTTGCCAGTGTTCGAGACTGATAGAAGTAATCACACTGACAAGGGGATTGTCGCAAACATTAGTCGCGTCTAGTCTTCCTCCCAATCCAGTTTCGATCACGGCGATATCGGTTTTTTGTTCGGCGAAGTACAGCCAAGCTACAGCGGTGATGATTTCAAATTGAGTCGGACTTTCTGTATTACCTTCCGCAGCGCTGACAACTTTTTCAAGACAGTCTTGCAATGCTATTGGAGAAATTGGTTTTTGGTTAATACAAATTCTTTCTGTCCAATCGATTAAGTGCGGGGATGTGTAGCGCCCGACTCGATAACCTGCTGCTGTGAGTACGGATGAGAGATAAGCGCAAACGGAACCTTTGCCATTTGTACCGGCAACGTGGATAATGGGTACTTGTTTGTGGGGGTTGTCTAGTTTTTCGAGGAGTTGGTGAATTCTTTCGAGGCCGAGGTGGACGCCGAAGTGTTGGTAAGATTTGAGGATGGAGTTTGCATTCATTGAGGATTATAAATTCTGTTTGTTTGTGAATTATATTTTTTTCTTTAACCGCAGAGGGCGCAGAGGGCGCAGAGTGAGAGAAGTAAGAGACAGATATCTCATCAAAGAAAGTTTTATTATTTATTTATTGTATTTATTGCGGGTAACAAAAGGTGGCTTTGAATATTATTTCTCTGTTTGCGGGTTGTGGTGGATTGGATTTGGGTTTTCGTCTGGCTGGTTTTAATCCGGTTTGGGCGAATGAATACGATCGCACTATTTGGGATACCTACGAGTTCAACCATTCTGACACTATTTTAGATCGCAGAGATATCAGAAAAATTAATTCTGATGAAATTCCTGACTGTGTTGGGATTATCGGCGGGCCTCCGTGTCAAAGTTGGAGTGCGGCGGGCGCGAAACGGGGAATTGATGACAGTCGGGGTCAGCTTTTTTGGGAGTATATCAGAATTGTGCGGGACAAGCAGCCTTTGTTTTTTTTAGCTGAGAATGTTAGCGGTATTTTGGCTCCTAGAAATCAGGATGCTTTCACTTATATATTATCGCAGTTTGAGGAAATTGGGTATCGGGTTTCGTTCAAGTTGGTGAATGCTAAAAGTTTTGGTGTGCCGCAAGATAGGCAAAGGGTGATTGTGATCGGTTATCGTCATAATCTGGGTTTTGGTTTTGAGTTTCCCGAACCTGGAACCGAGGTTTTGACGCTGCAAGATGCAATTTCTGATTTGCAGGCGATCGCCCCAATTCCAGTCAAGAGTAAAGTAGATAATTATCACGATTCTGTCGCAAATCACGAATGTGCAGATTTGAGTTTTTCCAGCATTTATATGTCCCGGAATCGAGTTAGAAGTTGGGGTGAACCTTCCTTTACAATTCAGGCAAGCGGTAGACACGCACCTCTGCACCCTCAAGCTAGTAAAATGATTTTGGTTGGCAAAGATCAGCGCATTTTCGATCCGAATTCCCCCCAGCCTTACCGTCGGCTTTCTGTGCGAGAGTGTGCGCGAGTTCAGACTTTCCCGGATGAGTTTATTTTTAAGTACAAGTATATTGCTGACGGCTACAAAATGGTTGGGAATGCAGTACCTGTTAATTTGGCTAGAGTTTTAGCAAGTAAGATTTATGCGGATATTTGTTCTGTAGGGGCGGTGCCAAGAGTGCCAGCCCTTTCACTCCTGTAACATTATCTGTTAATTTTGCCATAAATCATCTAGAGTAAAGTTGCGGGGATTTTTGAGAATGAAAGTTTGATTTTCTTTGATTAAATCTCCCGTACACAGGAAAGGCAAGCGTTCTTGATAAGCTTTGATGGCTAGGATATAATCTTTGTCTGCAAGTTCGGTTTTGATTTTGTGTAATTTGTCGGCAATCACGCCTAACAAGGTAATCTCGCCACTTAATTTGTCGGGGTTGGGCGTGTGAATTTGCATCACGACTCCCTGAATAGTTGTATTGGGAAGCCCGGTAATTAAGTCTGCTAAAATTTCAGTTTGCGATCGATTTTCGATAGCCTCTAATGTCTCAAGCATCAAGCTCATAGACAGGGGAAAGTCTAGAAGCTCACAATTTAAAGGTAGAACAATTTGAGGCGTTTCTGAGGTGAAATTGCCACTCCTCCAAATAATAGCAATGTCATCTATTTTATGCGCTTGCTTCCAACCTGTTGATTCTAGGTAGTCGCTGATTTTCTCAGGTTGGAGATTTTTGAGCAATTCAATATCTTTAATTGTCACATTCATAGTTGTCTCCCGGTTGCGATACGCTGCATGATAGTTGTGAGAGCATCAACAGAAAATATATTTGTTCTGGGTATCGAAATAGTGACGGTTTCTTTATTGTCAGTGGGTGCTGCACCTTTTAATGATATCCAATAGGCGCAGCGTTTTAAGCAGAGTTGCGCTTCTGTCTGTTGCAGCCAGTCCTTGGGTCGATCGGCAACAGTCACTACAATTATAATCCTAGGAGGGTAGGCATTGTTTGTTCTCAATTCTTCGTAGTTTTTAATATTCAGAGGATAGCGAAGGCTATTTTCATTGAGGAACTCTCTTGAGGTACATTTGACTTGAATGTAAAGGATGGGAAAGTTGGGTAAACCTGGTTCTGCGATTCCAGTAATAATTAGGTCTACACCCAGTCTGTCTAGAGGAGTAGTTGTTCGCTGGCAGATGCACCCCGCTGCTGAGGCAATGGCGTAAATGCAAGCATAGCTGAATTCTTCTTTTTGGGTGTTGATATCCATTAAACTGCTACTGCGTTTTTGTTGCCATAAACTAATGATATAATACTAAGTTCGCTGAGAAAATTCTGCTGTATAAAGTTGCGGTGGGTGACTACTGAGGCATTCTACTATCGCACAATTTTATTCACAGTCACGCACCCTACATCGCTTTGAAAGCAGATTTAGTTCGCGATCGCACGGGTGACCAGAAACCGGGTTTTTCACGAAAATTATTCGTTGTCACCTACAGATTAAATAAAAAACCCGGTTTCTTTGTCGGGAGTGCGTTCAGGAATGAGATTATCGATCGCCCTATCCGTAAAGCCGATCGAGCTTTAGGAACGTTTGCAGCAGCGCATTCGCCCCCTGAGTACACTGTTGTGGGGAAGTATACTCGTCCTCTGCATGGCTGATGCCGCCCCGAGAAGCCACAAAAATCATCCCCATATCAGTAAAGCGTCCGATTTCTTGAGCGTCATGTCCGGCCCTGCTGATTAAATGCGTGTAACTCAAGCCTAATTCTTCACAAACTTCTACAATTGCATTCTGAATCTTTGGTGCTGCTAGGGTCGGCTGTACGTGCAGCAATTGAGTCATTTCAATTTCGGTTTTGGTGGCAGAAGCTATTGCTTTAAACTCCAATTTCATTTGGGTTAACAATTGTTCTAAATTAGTTTGAGACAAATCGCGCAAGTCGATTTTAAACTCAACTTTTCCCGGCACAGTATTCGTAGCATTTGGCCAAACGTTTAAGTAGCCTACCGTTGCTACTTGTTCTCCCGGTGTTTCTACTCCCAGTTTGTTGACTGCTAGTACCATTTGCGAAGCGGCTACCAGCGCATCTTTTCTGGCGTGCATCGGTGTTGAACCCGCATGATTGGGGCGACCTGTTACTGTCACTCCCATGCGGTACTGTCCGACAATGCCTTGGACTACTCCTATTTGAGATCCGGTACTTTCCAAAACGCCTCCTTGTTCGACGTGCAGTTCCACAAAAGCTGCTATTTCTTTGGGGTGGCGTTTTGCCTCGGCAATTTTTGACCAATCTCCGCCAATTTGTGCTAAACAAGTTTGAATGGAAGTGCCATCAATGCGGCGGTAATGTTCTGGATCGCTGACTGTATTTCCCGCCATTGCTTTGCAGCCGATAACGGTACTTTCTTCGTCGGTAAATACGATCGTCTCGATGGGATGTTCCAAGCGCAGGCCGTTTTCGCGCAATACTCGCACGACTTCAATTCCTGCCAAAACTCCCAAAACTCCGTCAAAATGGCCCGCCGTAGGAACGGTATCAATATGAGAACCGGTTGCTAGTGCGGCACCTTCGCGCAATCCAGCATATCTACCGATCGTATTTCCGGCCGCGTCAATCCGAACTGTCATCCCTGCTTCTACCATCCAAGACTCAACCAGTTTGCGGGCGAGCAAATCTTCTTTGGTAAAAGCTACCCGACTGACTCCTCCTCCCGGTAATTTGCCGATTTCGGCGAGTTGGGCGATGCTGTGGTTGAGGCGCGAACCGTTGACTGAAAGTGCTAGCGTAACTGTCATCTCATATTCTCCTATTCTTAAAAATTTAACGAGGCGATCGATCTTGTATGATTAGTCGTTTAACTAAGTATTGTATACTGTATGCAATATCAGTTAAATATGTACAATAATGTAGTATTGCCTACAAAACGCTATCGGCTTTGGGACTTAAACTGCTGTAGGCAAAACACAGCACCAAAAATAAACCGGGTGTTTTGTTTTGAGTGCAGGTGACAATGCAGGAAGTTCGTAAAAAACCAAGGTGATGATTTTCCATATAAAGTCGATCGCAGCAATTTAACTGTAAAAAAGAACACAATTTTTAATCGATCGGGTGATATGAGTCAAACAACAATTGTAGCTAAACGAGTATTCATTTGCGGTTCAGCCCTTCGGGGTCAGCCGGACAACAGCAACCTGGGAGAGGCAAAGTTCATCAGAGAAGCCAAAACTCGTGCGATTTACCGCTTACACTCTGCAGAAAATGGCTGGCATCCTGCAATTTACGAAGTGGCGACAGGAGGCGTATCAATTCCCGGAGAAGTGTACGAACTAACTTCAGAAGACTTTGAACAGCTTGCAACCGGAGAACCCCCACATATGTATCCATCAGATGTGATTTTGGAAGACGGGGAAGTATTAACAGCTTTCCTCTACCCCCGCGAGTTAGTAGAGAAATACCAATGGGAAGATATTTCCGATCGCGGTGGTTGGGCCGCTTACAAAGCAGGTTAGTAGTGAGGACGAAGAGTCCTCTCTCAAAGCAGGGACACGGCGCCGTGCCCTTCTTAGTGTCAACTTAAGCATGAAACCTTTGATAAATATCGTTTTTAGCATGGTTCAGATCCCCCTCGCATCCCCCTTAAGAAGGGGGACGAAAGAGAAAAATCTTGTCCCCCCCCTTCTTAAGGGGGGCTAGGGGGGGATCTAGATTTAATGGTCAAACAGCCATCTGTGACTGGATTTGAGCTTAAGTTGACACCTATGGGCACGCTGGAGTGTCCCTACGAATTTCAGGTTCGCAGTCAGGACTTCAGTCCTTCTTAGAAACCATCGGTTTATGATATTCATGCCAGTGTCGCGCAATATCAACGCGCCGACACACCCACACCTTCTGATGCTGCTGCACGTAATCCAAAAAACGCCCCAAAGCCGCCGCCCGCCCGGGTCTCCCCGCCAAGCGACAATGCAGCCCCACACTCATCATCTTCGGTGCAGTCTCGCCCTCGGCGTAGAGTACATCAAAAGTATCGCGCAGGTAAGCAAAAAACTGATCGCCAGAATTAAACCCCTGACTCGTAGCAAACCGCATATCATTATTGTCGAGGGTATAAGGAATTACCAAGTGGGGTCTGCCCCCCTCATACACCCAGTAAGGCAAGTCATCCGCATAGCTGTCGGCATCGTAGAGAAAACCCCCTTCCTCCACTACTAGCTTGCGGGTGTGAGGACTCGTGCGCCCGGTATACCAGCCGAGGGGACGGCTGCCGGTCACTTGCGTGTGAATGGCGATCGCCCTGTGCAAATGCTCCCGTTCCGCATCTTCCCCAAAATACTTATAATCAATCCAGCGGTAGCCGTGACTGGCAATTTCCCAATCGGCCTCCAACATCGCTGCAACGGCTTCGGGATGCCTTTCTAAGGCCATTGCCACCCCGTAAACAGTCACCTGTATGTTCCGAGAAGTAAACATCCGGTGCAGGCGCCACAAACCCGCCCGACTGCCGTATTCGTAACAGGATTCCATGTTCATGTGCCGCAGTCCCGATAGGGGTTCGGCGCCGACAATCTCTGACAGAAATGTTTCCGAAGAACCGTCGCCGTGCAGGATGCAGGTTTCTCCACCTTCTTCGTAATTAATCACAAATTGGACGGCTATGCGCGCTCCGTTGGGCCATTTAGGATCTGGGGGATTTTGCCCATAACCGACTAATTCTCGCGGATAATTTGCTGGCATATAATTTATTTGTTATTTGTTATTTGTTATTTGTTATTTGTTATTTGTTGTTCTATCTCTTGAATTTCTTTGATTACCCGCGCTTTGCTGGCAATTAAATGTTCTTTCATTGCTTGGGCTGCTGCGACGGGATTTTGTTCGATGACAGCTTGAAAAATGTGGCGGTGTTCGGTGCGGATTTCTAATACTCCGGGATTGTATTCGATTGTGCGGAGCCGCACTAAGATCATTTTGTCAAATACCTGATCTAATAAAGTTACTAACCAAGAATTGCTGGAACATTGGGCTAGCAATCGGTGAAATTGATAGTCTGCGTACAGCAATTGATAGTTTGTCAGTTCGCCCGATCGCGCCGATGTGTTATTTTCGGCTTGAGAGACGATGGATTCGAGTTGTTTCAATTGAGCCTCTGTCGCATTTTGACTGGCCCCGGCGGCTGATAATTGTTCCAAAGCGATGCGACAATCGTAAAGATCCGCGGCATCGGCGATCGACAAGCTAGCAACGCGCAATCCGTGATGCGGATCTGCCGTCACTAAATTCTCTCGTTGCAGTTGGCACAAAGCCTCTCTTACCGGAGTTCGGCTGACGTTTAGCATTTCGGCTAATTGTGTTTCGATCAGGCGTTCTCCAGCCGCTAATTCCCCCGACAGGATAGCAGTTCGGAGAGCTTGGTAAGTTTGTTCGTGGAGGGATTGAGTCCGGTGAATCGCTCGAAATGACAGGCCCAAAATTAGTGATCCTTAAGTTCAAACTAGAGTGAATTCTCTATTGTTAAAAATTGTTAATTCAGCCTCAGTTTGCAGCTTTTTATGTTAACCGACAGTATAGCCTTTCTCACAAAGATGAGGTACTCATGGGCAAACCGAGCAAACCGGGCAAACCGGGCATACCTCACCATGCGATCGAACCGCTATATGTTGTGGCTGAATCATTATAAATCATACAGCAGATTAGACCTTTGTGAACCATTCTCAATAACAGGCAAGATGCCTGTTCCACAATGAAATTTATTCTTTGTGGAACAGGCATCTTTTTGTGGAACAGGCATCTTTTTGTGGAACAGGCATCTTGCGTGTTCGCTTAAAAGCTAAACTGAGTGCGAAGGTTGCCCACAAACACAGTAGGGTTGCCATCAAAATTGTTGGCATTAAAGATAGCGTAGAATGCCGGGACGATCGCAATATTATTTGTAATCGGGTAGTAGTACGAACCCTCTACTTCGTACTGAGTACCTCCATTGCCGCCACCGGAGAGCAAGAACCTGCGACCCGATATATAATCGTGGGGAACCAGAAAGGAAATTACACCCAGCGCCCCCTTTTTTCCAATATCTGGAAATCCCATACCAACTTGAAAAGACTGCACCTTAATGTCTCCGCCAGAACGATCGCGATTTACCGGATTCACCTCAACCTGCCCGTAAGAATACCGCCCGAACAAACCAAAATTCCGACCCAGCAACCAATCAAAATTAACCACAAAAGCATCCGCACCCGAGTCTCTAACTCTTCCCCCAAAACCGTCATCCGCATAGCCGTAAGGCAGCGGTTCGCCAACAGCACCGCCGATGAATCCATTATAAGGTTTGAGGCTCGATCGCGTGTAAATCAGCCGCAGATTAAAAGAGTTGGTGGGGGCGTATTCTAATTGCGCTGTCACTGTATTGGTACTGTTAAACAAACCATCCCTAGGATTGCTAGCAGTATTGAATACGGCAGAATTCAAAAATTCTGTATTTTCAGCCATATAAGCAGCCGTCAACTTAAGCCGCTTGGCAGCTTGCCAACTGACAACAGCACCAGATCCGCGATCTACCGCATTTAACAGTGTACTGCCGGTCGAGTTAAAACTCGTCGATCCTTTCAGAAAAAACGTGAAACGGTTGCCGTCAAAATATCGATAATAATTCAACCGCGGCCCGATCGCAACTTGCACCTTATCTCCAACGGGAAACGTGTAAGACATCTCGCGAATTGCCACCACATTAGCCGTCGGTACCCCAGTTTGATCTAAAAAAGGCGTTCCCCACGAGTTGTAAAACCCACCCGAAACCAGTTCGTTTGCAGGCGAATTGCCGTTGCCGAAAACCAACTGAGTCACCAGCGAATCTTTTCCTGTAAACGAACTGTTTAGCGTCAGAAAAGCGTAGTAGCTAAAAGTAGTTTCAGGTTGCCCGCGCTCAACGCGAGTCGGTCGATTGTTAGCATCGCGAGTTGGGGCGGCAAACGGACTGTTCGGGGCAGTGCGGCTGCGTTCTGCCGTAATATCGCCTGTCGGGAATGCTGATGTTAGGTTGAACCAAATGGTAGCATTTAGTTTGGTTGTAGTTGAGAATTGATTCGATTCTAGCTTCGCCGTGCGAGATTCCAATACATCGACTCTACCCCGCAAAGTTGCTAGTTCTGCCGCAAATTCTTCTTGCAGTTTTTGGAGTTTTTGTAAATCATCTTTTTTGACAAAGTTGGAGCTTCCGGCTGTTATTAACTCGGCAACTTTATCGAGGCAAGCATTCAATCCGGCAGCGAATTCGTAGCGAGTCATCGCTCGATTTCCGCGATAAGTGCCGTCGGGATATCCCGCTATGCACCCGTAGCGTTCAACTAACGATTGCAGCGCTTGAAATGCCCAATCTGTAGGTTTGACATCGCTGAGTTGGGAAACAGAAGTAACTTGTTCCATCTCCGGCGCGGCTGAAGGATCGGTTACTTCTAGGCTGTCTGCTTGTGAGATTTCAGCGATGCTTGCCGGCTCGGAATTTTGGGGGGTTTGGATTGACTCTGATAAGAGGTTTGGTTCGCTGGATTTTTGATTTGCTGTATCTGTAGGTGGGAGATTATTTGGTTGGGAAACTGCGGGGATTTCAGTTTCTTTGTTTGTTGTTGATTTCGCTGAAATTTCGGCAGTTGGTTCTGGCGCTGTCGCGGGATTTGTCTGTGTTTGATTTGGCTCTAGCCCAACTGTAGATGCGCCGGATTTTTCTGTTGATATATCGAGGGCGTTGACATCGTTGGCTTGAGAAATTTTTGCTGTTTTTTCGCTGTCTTTTGCGAGGGAAATACTTTCGGGCTTTTGTCGATCGTTTAATTCGACATCGGCGGTTATTTCTGGCGTTACCGCAGGATTTGTGGGTGTTTCAATTTGGGCGATCCTCTTCGTTGGCGCAGCCCCCGTAGGGGCGGGCTTTCCTTCGGATCGCTTCGCTAACGCTAACGCACTTGGTGACTGGGCGGCATCAACTAGCGGTAAATCGGCTTTTGTAGCTATTACTTCCAGAGTTTCAGTCGCAGAAACTTCCGCAGCAGAGCTGGCTGGAGAATGCAGCAAGCTAATACAAAGTAGTGCTGGCGTTGCTGTCAGCAGGATTTGGAAAGACACAATTTTAGACATTATCCTCACACCGTTATTTCTTCAGTCGGCGCAGGCCGACTTTGTTTGTATAGACGCGGTTTTAACCGCCGATTCATAAAGGGGCTAGAATACCAGGATTTAGTATCACTAGATTTGCAGACTGAAGTCCTCATTACAAACCGAAGTTTGTAGTAATGACTTTATACCAATTTAATGTGAAGTTGCACATATCAAGATACCCCTAAATTCCCCGAAAGCAAGGGGGACTTTGAGAAGAATTTTGTCCCCCCCTTATTAAGGGGGGCTAGGGGGCTCGGAATTCTATGCAGCCTCATAAAAAGTTGATATTAGTCAGTTTTTAAATCAATGGTTTGCGATCGGCAGCAGCAGGTAAAGCTCGCTCTTCCTTGGGAGGCAAATAGCTCTCGTCAACTATCTGATTAACTGGCGGAGCTGTAATTTTCAAGACTTCTGCTACTTGTTTCGCTGTCGCTTCCAGACGGGTAGGATCGACTCCTCCCAGGCCAACTTTTTCAACTTCGGGAGTTATGTACAGCCTTTCTAAAGCAATTTGCAGGCGGCGCTTTTCGGCGTTTTTGTCCATCAAGCTATCTCCAGCTTTCACCACCGATTCCCATCCGGCTGTTGGATCTTTTAAGGTGTCTTGAAGTCCTTTAAAATACGCTCTCAAAAATCCTTTTACTAATTCCGGATTCTTGTCGAGAAACGCTTTTTTAACAACGATCGCATTTCCGTACAAATCTAAACCGTTTTCGGTATAGTAGAAGACATTCATATCTTCCGGCTTTTTGCCTGCTTTTTCTAACGAAGGGATTATCGTTGTGGCAAATCCGCTCACTGCATCGACATCGCCTTTAATTAATAATGTTTCACGCAGCTTTGGTTCCATTGTAATCCACTCTACGCCATCGGCAGGCACGCCGACTTTTTGGGCAAATACCGGCCACAATTTGCGGGGTGCATCTCCAGCAGGAGCTCCTAGTTTTTTGCCGGCTAATCCTTGAGGATCTGCGATGTTGCTCGACTTGAGGGTGACAATGGAAAAGGCCGATCGATTGTAAGGTACTGCAACTGCTACTACTGGATCGTTGGGATTCTTGGCGTTGAACTCCATCATCGAGTAAATATCGCCAAATCCGAGCTCGAATTGACCTGCTGCAACTTTGGTGATTGTATCAGAGGAACCGTACCCCCGCTCGATTTTAACATCCAATCCTTCTGCTGGAAAATAGCCTTTGTCGATCGCCATTGTTAGCGGTGCATTATCGCCTTGCAGCAGCCAAGAGGGATTGACTTTGATGCTGCGTTTCTGTGACGTATCGGCGGCTGTGGTGGCAGTTGTTCCTGCTGCTGCTGGGGTAGTTGCGGCATTCGGCTGTTGTTGAGATTGGCAGCTACTCAGGATGACTGGGGTTGCAATCAATATTAGGGATAGCGATCGTCCTAACCACATATTTTTCATGTCAAAAAGCTTACTATTTGGACAACAAACCCAAGCAAACACCGCTTTAGCTGGCAAATTACGGTTGCTAATCTCTGCGGATGTCACCTCAAAGTTAAGCTGTGCTAAGAGTTACTGTATACCCTAGATATTTTTAAATTTGAATACTGTATACAAATACACATTCTTTTTCTTTTTTTTAAACAACAATAGTTTTCATCAGTTGATATTTGCCCAGCATTTAATGTTTAGTTGGTGCGAAGCAAAAAAATGTACTTAGCGATACAGAAAAATTCAAAATTCTCAATAAAGTCAATGGCAGAGATAATTAGTGAATTTTCCTGTATATAGAATATTGTCGCTGGCGAACTCGAAAAAGGAGGGAGACTAAATTATGGTACAGCCTACAACGTTAACAGATAGGATCGAAACGCAAGAACCGACTCTTTTGGAATTCGATCGCGTGGGTTTAGAGTTTCTAGTTGACGGCCAACCCAGACGAATTATCGACGAGATTTCGCTATCGATCGCCCAAGGAGAATTTGTGTCCTTTGTCGGGCCCAGCGGTTGCGGTAAAACATCAATTTTGAGGATGGTTTCCGGGCTAGCTCCGGCACCGATCGGCGAAATACGGATGCGGGAAAAAAAAATTACCAAACCGCTAAAAAATGTCGGAATTGCCTTTCAAAATCCCGTGCTTTTGCCTTGGCGAAACACCCTCGACAACGTGCTGCTGCCGCTGGAAGTAGTGCAGCCTTACAAGCGAGAATCGAAAGATCCGGCGCGCAAGGAAAAGTTTATTCGCTCGGCACAAGAATTGCTGGCAACAGTCGGACTCAAAGATTTTGAGAAACAGTTTCCGTGGCAACTGTCGGGAGGAATGCGGCAGAGGGCATCCCTGTGTCGGGGATTAATTCACCAACCGGAAATACTGCTGCTAGACGAACCTTTTGGGGCGTTAGATGCTTTCACCCGCGAGGAGATGTGGGTGATGCTGCAAGATTTGTGGATGCGAGTGAAGTGCGTTTGCATTCTGATCACTCACGATTTGCGGGAGGCTGTTTTCTTGTCAGATACAATTTATGTGATGGGCCCGCGTCCGAGTTCGATCGTCTACAAAGTCAAAGTCAACCTGCAACGTCCCACCACTATAGATATGATACTGTCCGATGAATTCAATCACATAGTAGCAGAACTGCGCCGCCACATTCACCGCAATTAAAAAACGAGAAAGCAATGGATAATTTAGAGAAATTTGCACGCTCAAAAACAGCAACCGTTGTGATGCCAATTGCTGCTACTATTTTGCTGTTTGTGCTGTGGGAAATTCTGGTATTGCTGTTTAAAATTCCCCCCTACAATTTGCCCGCACCTTCAGCGATTATCGCAGCAACTTTCACTCAAAGTCAGGCACTGATCGAAAACAGCGGACAAACTTTGTTTACAACTCTCGCGGGTTTCATCCTCGCCATTGCAGCAGGCGTAGTGCTGGGGTTTTTGATCGGGTATTCGCGGATTGCATATATAGTTCTGTACCCCCTATTAGTGGGGTTCAATACTGTACCGAAAGTAGCGTTAGTGCCGCTGTTTGCGCTGTGGTTTGGCATCGGTACTGTGCCGGCAATTTTGACTGCTTTTTTGCTGGCATTTTTCCCGATCGCAGTTAACGTAGCTTTGGGATTAGATACAGTGGAACCGGAGATGAAAGATGTGATGCGATCGCTTGGTGCATCCCAGATTGAAATTTTCCAAAAAGTCGGGTTCCCCCACACCTTACCCTACGTCTTTGCATCCCTAAAAGTAGCAATTTCCCTCGCCTTTGTCGGCGCTGTAATTTCGGAAACAGTAGCATCCAACAAAGGCTTGGGTTACTTAATTGTCACCGCGAGTTCTAACTTTGACGTGCCTTTAGGTTTTGCAGGATTGATGGTTTTGGCAGTGATGGGAACCGTGCTTTACGGCTTGTTTGCGGCGGCGGAGAAATACCTAATTTATTGGGCGCGGTGATGGGATGGATTCAACCAAACCCACTGCCGGAAATTGGGGTGCAAGTGGCCTAAAGGTTCTTCGTGCCCAGCCTGTTTGATGTCTGCTACAGGTACTGGCGCGGGGGATTTTTTGGTAAATTTGCGATCGAAGAATGTCATAACTTTGCCTCCAAGATGGTTTTTCTGGGAGGCACATGGAAACCTGTCACCATACCAGCTTTATTTGGTATGTCCGAATCTTTTTCTGTGCCTTATGATACTATTCTACAACTTTTTGGGCGGAAACTATCACCCGATCGGGTGATATTTTCCTATATCTATAGCCACCGCCACAGCCACAGATGATCCGGCGGTTGAAACCGCGTCTACACAAACAAAGTCGGCCTCCGCCGACTGGTTAATAAAGGGTATCCCAAACCGGGATATAAATTGTCACGGCGGCGCGGAAACCGGGTTTTTGAGGGAATCTGGGGCGAGTGCGAAGTCTTTTTGTGAAAAAATCCGGTCTTGAGTCGGATTGATTAATTGTGGATTGCTGACTCCAGCCGAAAGCGGGCTATTTGGCAAATTTCCGCTACAGCCTGCTGAATTTCGGTTTCAAAGGAATTATCGAGGCGCTGCTTAAATGCTGCGAGAATGCTGGTTTTAGTGTGGTTTTTCACTGCCACAATGAAGGGGAAACCAAACTTTTCGCGGTACGATCGGTTGAGGGATTGAAAGCGATCGAACTCCTCAACAGATAGCCGATCCAAACCCGCACCGGCTTGTTCGTTAACCGATGCTTCTGCCATTTTTGCTTTGCTACCCAAGTCAGGATGTGCTTGGATTAAAGCTAATTTTTCGGCTTCAGTCATGGAATTGACAACTGTTACCATTTTGGCGTACAACTCGGCTGTGGATGCAAAAGGGCGATCGTCCCAAGTGCGACGGGCGATGTCGGGCGTGTGTTCAAAAATAGCGCCCAAAGCTTCTGTAAATTCTTCCGAACCCATTTGGTTGAGTTCAACTAAAGAGTATTGCATTGTTCATCCAAAAACAATCTAACTAATCACTAATAACCAATCAACTACCTCGATAGGTACTATAAGACCAAGGGGAAACAAGCAAAGGTACGTGATAGTGTGCGGTGATATCGGCGATGCCGAACTGAATCGGAATACTATTTAAAAAAGGTGGTTCAGGTAAAATTTCGGCAGATTGCGCGAAGTATGCGCCAACCGAAAAAACTAATTCGTAAACTCCTGGTTTGAGTTCGCTTTCTGATAGTAATGGAGCTGCGGTGCGGCCGTCGGCATTCGTTGTTACAGTTTTCAGCAGGGTTTTTTCGCCGGATTTTGGGTCAATTGATTGCAGGGCGATCGACATATTTGCAGCCGCACAGCCACGGGCTGTATCGAGAACGTGAGTTGTAAGTTTTCCTGACATTTTTATCTGTCCAAATGGCGCGCTAGTTTCTATTAGTGTAACGGGCCGGCAGAGATGACTTTGGCGATCGCATCGGTGACATCAGTTGGCTTTTCATCAGCCAATTGTGCGTACCATTTTTCTGTGACAACCGGATCTTTGCCGTGTATTTGTTCCGCCCGCTGTCGGGCTTTTTCGACAACGGCATTTGCCCGCTGTTTGCGCTCGGTTTCGTAACGTTTGAGCGCGTATTCTACCCCCAAATTCGTACTCAAAAGGTAGTTGCTCAGTACCAGCCCATCTTCCATCGCCTGACAGCCTCCCTGTCCCAAATCCGGGCAGGTGGCGTGGGCAGAATCTCCCAGCAAAGCTACTCTACCGCGAACGAAAGAGTCGATCGGGCCTACGTCGTGAATTTCCGGCCGCGCCACTGTTGCGGGATCTAACTTATCTATCAGCAACTGCACGGGTTCTGCCCAACCTTTAAAATGTTCTTTGAGTTCAGTTTTGTAATTATCGGGATTAGCGGGAGTGCCTTTGGATAAGGGAACATCTAAGAAAAAGTAAAATCGATCGCCCGCCACGGGCATTAATGAGGCGCGCTTGCAGTCGCCGACATATATCGCCCAAGTGTTTTTCGGCGCGAGTTCTGTCGCAGCCGGAACTAACCCGTTCCAGTTGATATAACCGCCGTATTTAGGCTCTACTTCGTAGCCCAATACATAGGTACGCAAAATTGAACGAACGCCGTCAGCCGCTACTAATAAATCGCCCTGCGCTTTGTCTCCGTTTTCAAATATTGCTGTTACTTTGTTTTCATCTTCTTCTACGGCGATACATTTGCGATCGAGCTTGACTTCTCCCTTAAAAGCTGCTAATAACATTTGTTGCAAATCGCGGCGCGCAACGGGATAGGGGCGCTGACCCACTTGTTCAATTAGCGGCATTAAATCAATGTTATTCAGGAGTTCGCCGGTTTTGGTGCGGTATTCCATGCGCTCCATTTGTCCCCCGATTTTTGCCATTTCTTCGCCTAAGCCGAGACGGTTGAGAACTTTGACACCGTTCGACCACAGGGAGATGCCAGCGCCTGCTGGGCGCAGTTCTTTTACGCGATCGTAAATTTCAACTTCATAGCCCGCTTGTTGTAGAGCGATGCCAGCAGTTAACCCGCCAATTCCCGCACCGATAATGACAACTTTCAAGTCCTGCATTCTTTGTTTATCCTACTGAATAACATCTTTCTTATTTCAAGAATTCATCACACTTAAATAACTCTTGTCTTCAGTATGCTCGAACCTTGAAACTTACTATATTTTATAATACGATAATTGCGGTTTTTACTGTATCGTAAATTACTAATTTCTGCCAAATCCCGGTTTGTTACTCTTAAATCGTTCGGCGGTTGAAACCGCAACTA
This sequence comes from Microcoleus sp. LEGE 07076, assembly GCF_015207455.1. Lineage (GTDB taxonomy): Bacteria > Cyanobacteriota > Cyanobacteriia > Cyanobacteriales > Microcoleaceae > Microcoleus. Next base: position 3,348 of record NZ_JADEWV010000043.1, on the reverse strand, counting down.
CACAAACTTTCGTCCGCGCAACGCGAGACTCAAGAATAAAAGCAGTATTTAGACCCTACTCAGCTATAAACTTTGTGAGTTCGCCGAGATATTGCTGAATCGTATTTGTCCCGCGCAAATGCGACAGATGTGAACCTCCATACAAGAAGCTATTCAAACTGACTTGATAATTTTGCTGAACTGCTAAATCCAGCCACAAATTGTTAATCGCATCTCCCGGCTTGTAGTCGGGAATGTTGTGCTGGTAGTAAGGAAAACTGTCAATGCAAATATTGAAAAAATTCTTTCGTCCGCAATGCTTTAAATACTGATATCGCGGTTTAAATTCAGTTTGATTTTCCAATACTGTATATATAGTATCTGCTAGAGATTCTGGGTCGAATTGGGTGTAAAGCCCTGCACCTTCGGGGAAAACAGGAGAGTCTCCTCTGGCGTATTGATTGAATTCTTGAAAACAAATTACGGGAACGTTGCAACTCATCGCTTCGGTGATGCCTCTGTTTTTTCCTTCGAGTAGAGAACCGAGAACAAATGATTTTGCTCGCGAATAATACAGAGGCATTTCGCTGTAGTAATCAATTCTCGGCAGTAAGTTGATGTAGTCTGAGGGATGGGTTAAAATGGTCTCGACTTGTCGCCATTCGTTTAATGCCAACTCGTCGAGAGTGTTGATGTTGTTCACATCAAAATCATGTCCGCTGACAACTGTTAATTTTATCGGTTTTTGCGGATATTTTTGGCGGTAAATTTTTAAGGCTTTGGCGATTGTGGGTAAGTTCTTTTCTTCGGAAATGCGGGCGACGGCTAGTAAGTCGATGTCTTTTTCAAGGACATTTCTGGGACAAATTAAATATTCGTTGATGAAGTCTGTGTCTTGCAGTGGTATGATTGGTTTGTGGGCGCGATCGGGATAAGTTTCGCGAAACCACTTTGCGCGCTGCGGGTTTTTGTATAAACTGGAGTAAGCGTCAGCTACGGGTGCCCAGGAATAGGAAATGCCGGGGGAATAGGTGAAGGAATGAAAGGCTGAGGAAAGTTGGGGAAATAGTTTGTTTATGAGTTCGACTCCTTCGCTGAAGTAAATGCCTTTGATGAATTTTCCTTCGTAAAATAGCGGGGGAAGTAAGACGTAAAAGCTGACTGTATCGAAGCGGTGGGGTTGATCCTCGAATATCTCCCAGCTAAATGCGTCTAAGTCTGCATAAATCTCGGCGATTGGTTTGTTGATGTGGGGGTTGCGTAAATATGGTTTTTGTCGATCGTAGTTTCCGCGTACCATATAATTTTTAGTGTGCTTATTTAACTTTTTTATTTAACCGCAGAGGGCGCAGAGGGCGCAGAGAGAAGAAAAGAGGTTTATTCTGGTGATTCGTTGTCATCTAGTGTTAGGGCGAGTTGGTAGATTTGGCGGCGGGGGAGGGATGTTTGTTGGGCTAGTTGGCGGCTGGCTTGGGAACGGCTTATTCCTTCATTAATTAATGTTTGTAATTCGGCTTTGATGGCATCTTCGGAGAAGACTGGGGCTGCTGTTTGAAGACCAGCAATGATGACGGTAAATTCTCCTTTGGGTTCATTACTTGTGTAAAGTTCGATCGCACTTTCTACACTACCACGCCAAAACTCTTCGTGCATTTTTGTCAACTCCCGCGCCAGCACAATCTTTCTATCGCTTCCCAAGTTGTTTGCTAAATCTTGTAAAGTTTGCCGCAACCGGTGCGGAGATTCGTATAAGATAATAGTGCGCGATTCTATTTGCAAACTTTCTAAACTCCGCTGGCGTTCTTGACCTTTTACAGGCAAGAATCCTTCAAATACAAATCTGTCTGTGGGTAATCCCGATGCACTAATCCCAACTATACAAGCGCTCGGGCCGGGAATCGGAATAATGTTAATATTAGCATCGGCGCAGGCTTTGACTAACTCGGATCCGGGGTCGGAAATTCCCGGCATTCCGGCGTCGGTGACGAGGGCGATACTTTTTCCTAACAGCAGTTTGTCGATGAATTCGGGGAGTCGTTGCTGTTGGTTGTGTTCGTGATAGCTGATTTGGGGCGTTTTGATTTGAAAGTGGTGTAAAAGTTTCCCTGTGTGGCGTGTGTCTTCGGCGGCGATGAAGTCTGCTGTTTGCAAAATTCGGATGGCGCGATATGTCATGTCTTCGAGATTGCCGATCGGGGTGCCGACGATGTAAAGTGTTCCTGTATTGGGATTTGGCTGCATTTTAAGAGTGGGATTTTTCAACCGCAGATGAACGCGGATTAACGCAGATATGAAAACTGGATTGTTTTTGGGATTGGCGACTTTGGATTTAGTTTATTTGGCTGAATCTCCTCCGGGGGAAAATCAGAAGGTTGTTGCTGCTGATTGTACCATTGCTGCGGGGGGGCCGGCGACAAATGCTGCGGTCACTTTTAGCTATTTGGGAAATGCGGCGGTGTTGGCGGGGGTTTTGGGCACTCACGCGATCGCCCAATTGATCCGTGCAGACTTGGCGGAGTATAATATTAGGATAATTGATTTGCAGCCAGGGCGATCGCACTCTCCACCAGTCTCTTCGATTATTGTAACTGAAGCAACGGGCGATCGGGCTGTAGTCTCGATTAATGCTACTAAATCGCAGGCTGAAGGTCAAGCAATCAACCCCGATATTTTAAGCTCAGTTAATATCATACTGTTTGACGGACACCAAATCGCAGCCAGCAAAGAAATTGCTAAACTTGCCAATTCAAAAAACATTCCCATCCTCCTAGATGGCGGCAGTTGGAAACCCGGATTAGAGGAAATATTGCCCTTCGTTGAATGGGTCATATGTTCCGAAAATTTTCATCCACCCCACTGCAAAAATTCAGAACAAGTCTTTGCTTACCTGTCCGCATCCGGAATCCCCAACATTGCCATCACGCGCGGCGAAAAATCAATTTTATACCTCAGTCATGACCGTTACGGCACTATAGAAATACCTCAAATTCAAGCCAAGGACACTTTAGGAGCTGGCGACATCTTTCACGGGGCTTTCAGTCACTATATTTTACAAAAAAAATTTACAAATGCTCTCGCAGCCGCCGCAAAAATCGCTTCGTATTCTTGCAAGAAATTCGGAACCCGCGCCTGGATGAATGATGAATAACGATTAATTTTAATTGAAAATTAACCAAAATATCCGGGTCAAACACATTCAAGCTAGAAAACTTGAACAAGCAACACTTGTTGAGTTAAAATCCTGACAATAACCTTAACAAAAATTGTGTACTCCTTCCCTCTCTTCCTTAGCGCCTTCGCGGTTCGTTAACAAAATTGCTATATTAGTAATACAAGTTAAACTCAGACAAAACAGTCCCAAAACAAAAC
>NZ_JADEWV010000344.1 GCF_015207455.1 Microcoleus sp. LEGE 07076 | reverse complement strand
GCGTTATCATAATACTGTCAGTGGAAATATAGTTAGCGTAGGAGATTTGATTGGTATTGTAGTCTACTATCATAACCCAAGAGGAGAAATAGGAAAATTAAAATCTGAAACTATTTATGGTTTTCTTGTCCCGGTAAAAACAAAGATTTGGAATACTACGGCTCTTGAAGAATTAAAGAAAGACATAGAAAAGTCCGTTGACAAAAGTGAAAAGATCGACTTGAAAGAAAAATTAGATTTGATTCAATCTACAATTGAAAAACATAAAAATTTATGATGGCATTAGGTCGCTAACCCTTCGTATTAGTATCGATAGTCGAGCGCTCTCAAATACCAATTGATGAAAAAGTAAATCCTCCCTATCCCAATCACCCCACAGCAAACTCAGTAAATTGACGCACATAAGGAGCTTTAAAAGCTAAAACAATATCTTCCTTGGGAACTCCGGCGGCTACTAACTCATTCGCGATTCCCGCTTCGGTTCTATCCCTCTGAATCCAAAATTTACCATCTTTTATATCGACGTGAATCACACAGCCGTAAACCCGTTTTTGCTCCTCCCAGCCCAAATGAACCACATGATAATGCTCCCGTTCGGTATCAAAAAGTAATTGAACTTCTGTTTCAGTATCCAAGTCATTCCTTGAGTGTTGAGACAGAATTGTTTGGATTAATTCTTTGTAATCTATTCTTTCCATAAAATTATCCCTGTTGAATAGCATCAAAAATGAGTAATTTGAGCTGATGTTTAGCAATTAATTCTTGAATAAAATCGTTTCCCGTAGCATGGTCATGATTTAACCACAGAGAACGCAGAGAACACAGAGGGAGATAAGAGAGATTAATACAGGACGATGCTACTGGATTTGATATAAAACGATCGCTGAAAAAATTATTTCATAGCCACGAAAATACTGAATAGATCGCTATTAATTACCACTCCGCCATCATATCATCGCAGCCAGCAGCGATCGCACTCCAAAAAATTTCCCCCCACTTGGCATAACTCCCCCACCCACCAGCGATAAAGCAATATCAGGCGATTCCACAGCAACTAGCCCCAACAAAACCAGGCTAACGCTGCATAAAACTGAAAACTCCACAGGACTCAATAACAGAGAACAATCCAGAGGTACTTATGACGAACCAAGTAGATCTCAATGAAGTCAGAAACCGCGTACTCACCAACCAACACAGCGACACCGACTTGCCCAATGCAACAGATCGCAGCGTGTTTGTAGACTCCGAAGGTAACATCATCCTCCGCCCCCAACCCGGAACCGAACGCCAACTATCCCGCGTTCCCCAGAAAACCTTCGCAGCCACTGTGACAGCCGATCGCCAAATCGTAGCTCAAAAACTCCCCAACAACACCCAGGAAATGTCCGTCAGCGGCGTTACAGGCTGGGTTTACAGCATTACCAGCGAACTCGGCGACCAGTATACCATGTTCGCTTACAGCGACGGCAGCCTATACCAAGTGATGGTTTTGTTCCCAGCAGTTGCCGGTAAGTTCAATGTCCACGATGCCCACCTGTTTAGCGATGGTCGCATCTGCTTCGGCGATGGAGGCGGCTTGCCCACCTTAGAACAAGCCTTTGCCAAATCAGTCCTCTGGGCAACTGGCTTCAGCAGTTATCTGCGTACCGATCTATTCCCATTCTCCATCAACAACCTCTAAAAGGGCGATCGCAACCGATCCACTCCGACCAAAGAAACCGGGTTTTTACCGCATCTGTCGGCTGCAACGAAGTATTTAGCCAAAAACCCGGTTTCTGGGTTCCCAAAATTTACCTACTCTCAACTTAAAACCATGATGTTATACATTTCACAGTCAGTTCTGCACGACATTGAAACTGAGATCGCCAACCATCCTCCCGAACGCGGAGGAGCCATTCTAGGCCCCGTAGGTCAGCCAATCATCACCCGCTTTCTTTTGGACGAAGAAGCCCATACCAGCGGTGCTAGCTACTTGCCATCCCCGCAATTAACTCAGCGGGTGCAGCAGCTAGAACTCAACCAAGGACTGGAGTTTAAAGGCGTTATCCACTCGCACCCAGGCGGCCTAGACCGTCCTTCCGGCCCCGATGAAACTGCGATGCTAGAAGGGCTGAACCTCAACCCTCACATTCCCTACTTTGTAGCCCCGATCGTCACTTTACAGCGTCCTTGGGGGCAGTTGCGCGAACACGAATTGCCGATCGCACAAGGTAAAATTTCCTGTTATGTTGCTTCCGGCGATCGCAACCAATTGCGAGTAGAAATGCTACCAGTCAAGGAAGTGTGCGATCGCGATTTACCCCGTATCCTGCAAACACTCTTACCGACGGCTGCACCCAAACGCATACCGCTGTTGGAAAACCTACAGCAACTTTGCCGTACTTTTGGTAGCAGTAAACCACCGGAAGTATTTATCACCGAAATGGAAGGAAAGGCGATGCCGGCCGGTCGCGTTATTCTCGACGGCGGTTTGGAACTGCTGTTTCTCGTCAGCGAGTCTTATCCCGTCACGCCGCCTCTGCTGATGGTGACACCAGAAGGAGGAAACACAGAGCAAATTCAGTTAGATTGGTCGCTGCAAACGCCACCAGAAGACCGTTTGCTAACAGCAGTCAAAAGTGCGATCGCAGGTTCTGGCCCCTACCAGAAGGTGTACGGCCCTTTGGGAAAGTCCCCAATCACAGCAGACGCGGATCGCGCGCGCTTGGCTGGCTGGAGTGGTTGCTATTCGGGCCTTGACCCCAAAATTGCCGCAGCCGAAATCCAGCAAGGATTATTTGCGCGCAGTCAAGGAATTCTCAGCCAGCATATCAGCAGCAAACGGGTGTTGATTGCGGGGACGGGTTCTGTCGGTTCGTACTTCGCCGAACAACTGGTTCGCAGCGGTGTCGGTGCTCTCACTCTCATCGATCCAGAAACCGTTGAAACAGCGAATCTGTGTCGCACTACCTACGATTTTACCGATTTGGGTAGTCCGAAAGTGGAAGCGCTGGCGAAGCGGCTGCTGCACATCAACCCGCTGTTGGAATTGACGGTACAGCCTAAAAGCTTGTCAGACTATGAGGTTGAAACCTTTGATGCTTTGGTGCAACAAGCCGACTTGATAGTTGCTACTACCGATGACCCCGCTGCCCAGCGCATTCTCAACCGTTTTGCTTATTTTCACGGCAAACCTGCTTTGTTTGTCGGGCTTTACAAAGGTGCCGAAGGAGGAGAGGTAATTGTGACTATCCCAGATCGCACTCCCTGCTATCTTTGTGCTACGGCCAACCGCCACAAAGCCGAAGCGGAGTTGGGACGGGTGAGTGCGGATGGGGATTACGGCAACAATGGTCGAGTGATGGGTGAAGTGGCGATCGCGGCGGATATTCACCATGTTACCAGTGTCGCGGTGAAAATGGCTCTGTCGCTGCTGTTGCCGGAGGATGCTGAGGCGAAACTTAAAGGTTTCTTGAATCCGGCGATCGATGGGGGATTAAATTATCTCACGCTGTCGATGGTTCCGAATTATTGGTTTTATCCAGGGGTATTTGGGGATACGCCGGGACAGTACGCTTATCAAAGCGTTTGGTTGACGGCAAAGAGTCGGGAGGAATGTCCCGTCTGCGGTACTGTACACCATCGGGTTGACCCGCGATCGATCGCGCTGCGGAGTGTGCAAGTTGATGGAATTCGGGCTGCATTGAACGCTTCTCGTTCTTAAGTCGAAGCTGAATATTATTCATGCGATAGAAAGCCCCAGGGGAACAAATGCTTTCCTCTGGGGCTTTCTGCTGCGATCGTCTGGTAATGTAGAGGTTTGGGGGAATGTTTGAAAAATCGGGTAAAAAGGGCGATCGGACTTTTTTGTCATCGGCGCTTACAAAAGTTAATCTATGGGAAAATTAATTGTTATCCGATTGGGTGAAGGGAGTTTCAAGATAGGTTTTCCAGTTTTCCTGCGAATTGCGGAAGATGGCAAGCCGTACCACAATGAGCTAGATGCCCGTTTACCTCCAGATCCAGAACTAGACAGATTTTATGAAAACTTAAAGAAACACGGCTTTAAAGCTAATCTCAAGGACAAATACAAGCCTTTAAATGCTAAAAAACTTCTTAATGATTGGCTTTCATCTTCGCAATTTCTCGAAAAATGGCACGAATTAAAAAC
>NZ_JADEWV010000042.1 GCF_015207455.1 Microcoleus sp. LEGE 07076 | reverse complement strand
TTGGTATGACAACGAGTGGGGTTATTCTTGCCGCGTGATTGATTTGATGCTGTCGATGGCGCAGAAGGACGGAATTTTGAATTGATTTTTTTGGGTGGGGCATTTTGGGCGGGTTCGCGTGTCCACCCCAAAAACAAATTCCTATGATTTGTTGTGGAACGGGATCTGCGGCCCGTTCCTGATAATGTTATCTAATGTGAGTTAAAGTTTTTTTATTGCCGATGCGATCGCACTGATGTCTGAATTACCACCGCTGAATCACGAAACTATTTGGGCTATTCTCAACGAAGAAATCGACGATGCTGCTGTTAACAGATTAGTTTGGCTGTATCTGGGCTACCGCTGCGATCCCGAGACTGGGGTGTGGAATAATGAAAATGTTGCACCGGAATGGCGCAAAGATTACCCGAAACCGCCGGATTTTATCGATTCTAGACCCGCAACGGTGAAATTGACTCGATCGACCCCTCCAGAAAACAAGCAGTTACTCAAGGAAAAATTGGGGTTTAAGGGCTATAAAATTGGGGAATTCGGGCCGAGACAGACTCGCAGGGCGACGATGGCTAATTGGTTGATGGGTTTCGTGGAAGCTGGGGGCTTGAAACCTTGATTAAACTCTTCCTCTCTGTTTCTGTATCCTCTGCGGTTAATGAAAAAAAATTAGAATTTTAGCAGTCAAAAAAGACTAAAACCGATTCCCGCATTCCAACTTTATCGCCCGCAACCCTGACATTCGCCGGTTCGGTGAAGTATCCTAGAGTCGGCACAAAACAACTGTGAGGAAAAATTTATGAAAACAACCACCATATCTGGCTTAACCGGCATTTCTCTAGCTGTGCTAATGCTAGCAGGCATTTCAGTCAATGCGATCGCCACACCAGCAACCACCCAACCCCCAGCTCAAATCGCCCAAACTACCGCCAAAAAGCGCCTCGTCGTCATGGACTTCGACTACGGCACCACCAACAGCTATTACACTTCTTACCGGGGAGTCGGCGCAGCCAAAGGCATCAGCGAACTGCTAATCAACGAACTCGTCAACAATGGCACTTATATAGTAGTCGATCGCAGCAAACTCGAACAAGCGCTCAAACAACAAAATCGCAGCGGTTCAATGGATGCCGGCACAGCAGCCGAAATTGGCAAACAATTAGGAGTAGACGCCGTACTCATCGGTACCATTACCAAGTTTAATATCGACAAACAATCCGGAGGCGGCAGTTTCATGGGAATCGGCGGCGGTTCGCAAAAAACCAAAGCTACCGTTCAAATAGACGTAAGGTTAATCGGTACAGCGGACGGTGATATTCTTGCCACAGCTAAATCAGTAGGAGAAGCGGATCAAAGCGATTCCAATTTTTCTGTGCGAGGTATTGGCGGTAATTCCGGCAGTACCAATGAAGACGGACTTTTGAGCGCGGCAGTGGATAAAGCCGTATCGCAAATGGTGACTAAACTGGCAGAAGTATCCAAAAAATTGCCGTAAAATAATCATCCTAAGTTCGGTTAAAAATTTCGGCATTCCTCAAGATGCACCCGATCGGAAACACGAAGTTGTATCAATTGATTGGCAGCATATTTCATTGAGATGCACTACCCCAGAAACCGGGTTTCTCCAACAACCATCAGTTGACAGTTCTCTAAGTGTAAAGAAACCAGATTAGAAACCCGGAATACGCTGTATGTCAGCGAAAAATAGCAGACAGTGCCTCAACAAGTGGATGTTTCATCTCTCTCTTCTCTTCCTCTGTGTTCTCTGCGCCCTAGGTCCGGTTAAATAATTCCGATGCAACCGGAAACGATATCAGCCCAAAAAAGATCCCCGACTATTGAGGGTGACGAAATGTTTTTTTCCGAACTGGTTCGGATTATTGCGTGTCGCCGAAATGTTGATTAAAAAAATCCTGCATTCTGTGCCAAACTCGTTCCAGCAAATCTGGCGCGCTAACATCAAACCATTCAATTTCAGGGTATGCTCGAAACCAAGTTCGCTGTCTCTTGGCAAATTGCCTCGTGTGCAAAATTGTTAATTCCTTAGCTTGATTCAGGGTAATCTCGCCAGCCAAATATTGTTTGATTTCCTGATATCCCAGGGTGTTCAATAAAGGTAAGTCGCAGCCGTATTTTTTACACAAATATTCTACTTCAGCCACCCAACCGCGTTCTAACATTTGTTCGGTGCGCTGTTTGATGCGATCGCCCAAAACATCAATATCACAATCCAACCCAATTTGTAAAATAGGATAATTCGGAGGATTTTCGCCCTGCTGTTCGGAAATAGAGCGCCCGGTGACATAAAATACTTCGAGTGCTCTTAAAGTTCTAACCGAATCGTTGAGGTGAATTTTGTCGGTGGCAGAGCGATCGACCTGCTGCAACATCGCGTAACATTGAGATTGTCCGAGTTCGGCAAGTTGCGATCGCAATTGGGGCACCGGTGCAACCCTCGGAATTTTCAAACCGCGCACGATCGATTTAATATACAAACCAGTCCCTCCCACCAACAACAGCGGGGGAGAAACCGGAAAATCGGCATCAGCAATTATTTTTTGAGCTTGCTGCTGGTACTCCGCCAATGTTAGAGTTTCCCTCGGATCGCAGATGTCAATTAAGTGATGCGGTACCAAAGCGCGATCTGTCCCCGTCGGTTTTGCCGTTCCGATGTCAAATTCGCGGTACACTTGACGGGAGTCCGCACTCAAAACTGCCGGCGATCGCAGTCGTGAAGCCAAAGCCAAAGCCACCCCCGACTTCCCCGTCGCAGTCGCCCCACAAATCGTAATTAATCTAGACATAAGCTGTCGCACATTTCCTGAGAAAAACCCTCAAATCCTCTCCCCGACTTTCTTCCTCTCCACTTTCCCTTCTATCCATCCACTCATTCACCGCGCTGCACCAGGGAAGTCGCGAAGCAATCTTACAACTATTCGCCTCCGTCCCCCTAATAAATTTCCATTTAGAATGCCCTAGCATCGCCTTTAACCGTTTTGTGCTATAATTTTAGGAGTTTTTCCATTTTAGAAGCTTTTGGGGCTTTAGGCCTCATTATTGGAGCTATTTTGTATGACCAGCAGCTACAGCGCCGACCAGATTCAAGTTCTCGAAGGTCTCGAAGCAGTCCGCAAACGACCGGGGATGTACATCGGTACCACCGGCCCGCGAGGACTCCACCATCTAGTTTACGAGGTTGTGGACAATTCCATCGATGAGGCGCTGGCTGGCCACTGCACTCACATCGAGGTTGACTTCAACGCTGACGGTTCAGTCAGTGTCACAGATGATGGCCGCGGTATTCCCACCGGTATCGTTGCCAAGACTGGCAAATCGGGAATAGAAACCGTAATGACTGTACTGCACGCCGGCGGTAAATTTGGCGGCGGCGGTTACAAGGTTTCTGGAGGATTGCACGGTGTAGGTATTTCGGTGGTAAACGCGCTTTCGGAGTGGGTAAAGGTTACAGTTTGGCGCGACCAAAAAGAACATTTGCAGCGCTACGAAAGAGGCTTTCCAGTCAGCGAACTTGAGGCAAAGCCCAGCAAAGGAAATCGCACCGGTACTTCAGTTTGTTTCCTGCCAGACACTCAGATATTTAGCACTGGGATTGAGTTCGATTACGCTACGGTTTCCGGACGCTTGCGAGAATTGGCTTATTTGAATGCGGGCGTGAGAATTACGTTTAGCGATCGCCGTTTGGAATTGCTCAAAAGCAGCGAACCGCGCGTCGAAACCTATTGTTACGAAGGCGGCATCAAGGAATATATCGCCTACATGAACCGCGACAAGCAACCCCTGCACGAAGAGGTAATCTACGTGCAAGGAGAACGCAACAACGTGCACGTAGAAGTGTCTTTGCAGTGGTGCGTCGATGCTTTTAGCGACAACGTTTTGGGTTTTGCTAACAACATTCGGACGATCGACGGCGGTACGCACTTAGAAGGTTTGAAAGCCGTTTTGACGCGGACGATGAATTCGATCGCCCGCAAGCGCAACAAAATCAAAGAAAACGAGCCCAACCTCGCCGGCGAAAACGTCCGCGAAGGTTTGACAGCAGTAATTTCCGTCAAAGTTCCCGATCCCGAATTTGAAGGCCAAACAAAAACTAAACTAGGCAATACAGAAGTTCGGGGAATTGTCGATTCCTTGGTAGGCGAAGTATTGACCGAGTATTTGGAGTTTCGCCCCCAAGTAGCCGACGCTATTTTGGAAAAAGCAATTCAGGCATTTAAAGCCGCAGAAGCAGCCCGCCGCGCCCGCGACTTAGTGCGCCGCAAATCCGTCTTAGAATCATCTCCTTTGCCCGGAAAATTAGCGGACTGTAGCTCCAGAGACCCCGCCCTGTCTGAGATATACCTGGTCGAAGGCGATTCTGCAGGGGGCTGTTTTTTTTCATTTCAGGAAATAATATTAGCTGACGGCACTACAAAAACTATCAAAGAGATAGTTGATGAACAAGCAGAAGGCAAAGAACACTTTTGCTACACCATTCGCGAGAGTGGAAACATCGGGTTTGAGCGGATAACCAACGCTCGCATGACTAAAGCAAATGCTGAAGTTGTCAAACTGACATTAGACAATGGGGAGACAATTACTTGTACTCCAGATCATCGGTTCATGTTGCGGGATGGCACTTACAAAGCAGCAGCACTGCTGACACCGGACGATTCGTTGATGCCTCTCAACCGCCAGTTGTCTAAAAAGAACCAAAATGGGCAGGGACTTAACGGTTACGAAATGGTTTGGAATCCCAACAGTGACAAGTGGATTTACAGTCATCTGCTATCGGATTTCTACAACCTAAAACACGGTGTTTATCAATCATCTGACGGCAATCACCGCCATCATGTTGATTTCAACAAACTCAACAACAATCCGACCAATATTCAGCGGCTACCCGCTCAGGAACACTTGGCTTTACACCGCGCCAATCTTGAGAAAACATTGCACAGGCCAGATGTGATTGAAAAGAGCCGTCAAGCTCACATGACTGATGAATTTCGGGCGATGATGAAAGAGCGGATGCAGCATCCTGAAACGCGGCAAATTCTGTCTGAACAGGCAAAAGCTCAGTGGGAAGATGAAGAGTATAAAGCTTACATGACGAGCAAGTGGCGTGAGTTTTACGACACTAATGAAGCTTATCGTGAGCAAAATAATGAACTGCTCAACCAAGCGCAGCAAGAGTATTGGAGTTCCGAAGAAAACCGTTTGGCTCAGTCGGAACGGGTTCGCAATCATTTTGCTAATAATCCTGAAGCACGGGAGACTCATTCGCAATTTGCCAAGGAGCAGTGGAAAGATCGGGAATTGTTGGACTGGCGCCGTGAAAAAACTAAGGAACAGTGGACGCCGGAGTTTCGCCGCCAACGCAAAGCAGCTTTGAACGAAACTTACTACCGGAAAACTCTGGAAATGTTGAAGTATGTGGAGTTGCAAAAAGGCTGTATTAATGTAGATTATTACGATGCTTGCCGCCGGACGAAAAAGGATAAGTGTTTGTTGAAGTACCAAACTTTTTGCGATCGCTACTTTGGCGGAGATCAATTGCTGGCTCGCCAAGCTGTTCGCAATTACAACCACCGCGTTGTGTCGATCGAACCTGTAGAGGAACGGTACGATGTTTACGACATCGAAGTGCCTAACAGTCACAACTTTGCATTAGGTGCGGGAGTTTTTGTCCACAACAGTGCGAAACAAGGGCGCGATCGCCAATTCCAAGCAATCCTGCCTTTGCGCGGTAAAATTCTCAACATTGAGAAAACCGACGATGCCAAAATCTACAAAAATAACGAAATTCAATCGTTAATTACCGCCCTAGGTTTGGGGATCAAAGGCGAAGAATTCGATCCCGGTCAATTGCGGTATCACCACATCGTAATTATGACTGACGCTGACGTAGATGGAGCACACATCCGCACGCTGTTGCTGACTTTCTTCTACCGCTACCAGCGCGCGCTTGTGGATCAAGGTTACATCTATATTGCTTGTCCTCCTCTGTATAAAGTGGAACGGGGACGCAATCATTACTACTGTTACAGCGATCGCGAAATGAACAATCTCATCCGCAACGAATTTCCAGCGAATGCTAACTACACCATCCAGCGGTTCAAAGGTTTGGGCGAAATGATGCCGACACAGTTGTGGGATACCACGATGAACCCGGAAACTCGAACCCTGAAACGGGTGGAGATTGAAGACGCAGCAGAGGCCGATCGCATCTTTACGATCTTAATGGGCGATCGAGTCGCCCCCCGCCGCGAATTCATCGAAACCTACGGCCCCAAACTGAATATGCTTGACTTGGACATCTAAGTTAGTTGACAGTTGGCAGTTGGCAGTTGACAGTTGCTGGCGAGGATGAGTCATTAGTCATTAGTCATTAGTTAGTGGCTGATGACTGATGACTACCCCCAACTGACTACCGCCAACTTTTGTTATAAAAATTAATACAATCTCTCATCAAATCGATCTAAGGTAAATGCTTAGGTAATTTTTAGATTTTTGGCGCATCCATCAACTAACACAAAAATAGAAGGTTGGACAATATAGCATGAGCATCAATTTAGCCACCAAATTGCGTGAGGGAACGAAAAAGTCCCACAGTATGGCAGAAAACGTCGGTTTTGTCAAGTGTTTTTTAAAAGGCGTTGTAGAAAAAACTTCTTACCGAAAGTTAGTAGGAAACCTTTACTTTGTCTACTCGGCAATGGAAGAGGAAATGGAACGCCAAAAGCAGCATCCGGTTGTTTCAAAAATTTACTTTTCCCAGTTGAATCGCAAACAAAGCTTAGAGCAAGATTTGTTCTACTACTACGGTGCAAACTGGCGCGAACAAGTAGCCCCGTCAGCAGCAGCTAAAGCTTACGTGCAGCGGATTCACGAAATCTCGGCTACCGCACCGGAACTGTTAGTAGCTCATTCTTACACTCGCTATCTCGGCGATTTGTCCGGCGGACAAATCCTGAAGGGAATTGCCCAGCGCGGGATGAATCTTACTGAGGGAGAAGGCACTGCTTTTTATGAATTCCAGGATATTCCTGATGAAAAAGAATTCAAAGCTAACTACCGTCAGGCAATGAATGAACTGCCGATTGACGAAGCTACAGCAGAGCGCATTGTTGACGAAGCTAATGCAGCTTTTGGCATGAACATGAAGATGTTTATGGAGTTAGAAGGCAATTTGATTAAAGCTGTGGGTCAGATGCTGTTCAATACCCTAACGCGGAAGCGCGGCGGCGGCAGTACCGAATTGGCTACTGCTGATTGAGCCCGCACCTATCGACAATAATTTGAGCCTCGTTTAAGAGGAAAACTTTAAATCCTGGGGGTTTGATGGCTGCTTTCACAGTCACCAAATCTCCGGGATTTTGCATGGCGGGCGATCGACTTTTTTGATACCATTTTTCAAAAAAAATGCTACTGAACCGCTTTCAGCGAAGCCGTTCCCGAAGGCGAGGAAGAGATAGGAAGAGAAACAAGAAAATGTACGTCCTTCCTTTGCGATAAGAGCGCTGACGCGCGGCGAAAGCCTAAAGCGTCTTCGCGGTTTAATCGTTCCGATGCTACCGAATTTGATATTACGGTACGGATATATGAGATTGTCGATTGTTCGCGATCGATTTTTAAGAGCCGCGCACCCTGCGACTGCTCTGTTTTGAGAAGAGCATCCTGCCGCCCCAAAAAATTAAATTTTTAATGCAGAACAAATATTACCTTCCCATGCCGCGATTCGGAGGCTGTTCCTCACGCACCGGCATAGAAGTTGGCCTTACCTGCCGTTCCAAATACTTGCTCAAAGCGTAAGCGATATCCCAGCGAGTCATCGGCTTCAAAGGATTAATTTTATTAGTTCCGAATTCAACATTCACAAACCCTTCATTAAGTGCAGTAGCCATAGACTTTCTAGCCCAACTGGGGATTTCCCCTGCATCTGGATACTTAGCTAAAATCTCGGTAATAGTAGCGTCGGAAAATTGAAAAATGCCGTAAGCTTGAGCAAAAATTGCCAATGCCTCAGCGCGAGTCACCCTTTGATTTGGGAAAAACATTCCGTCGCGATATCCACTCATTGTTCCCGTTTTAAAAGCAGTTTGAATCGCACTGTAAGCCCAATAACTTTTAGGTACATCCGGTAATTCCACATCCGATTTCTGAGCTGTTTTCCGCCGTTCCAAACCAAAAGTTTTTACCAAAATCACCGCCAACTCGGCGCGGCTGACAAGCCCCTCAGCATTAAAGTTGCCGCTAGGATCTTTATTCATCAATCCTGCACTGACAACCCGCTCGATGGGGTCAATAATTTGTTGAGCTTCAACCACCGTTGGTACTCCTTGCGTTAGCGCGATCGCCAAAAAAACACACACTAACTTTTTCACTATTTTAATCCTTGATGCAGCTAAAATAATCTTGAAAACAGCAGTAATATTTTTTGGGGTTCCATCGGTATGACGCTTCGGGTTCAGGCACTCGCCCGCAAAGAAACCGGGTTGTTTAGCCGATATCTAGCATTTCTCAAAAAGATGAGGTATCCTCGGCCAGCGCCGGCCTTCCGGGCATACCTCACACCTAACTGAGAACCGCTATAGATGGTTTTAAACCAGTATTTTTGCGAAAAAACCGGATTTCTGGCAACCCGTGCGGAGCGTCGATTTGATATTTGAGATTTGATATTTACTCCAAAAGATAAAACAAGTGTTGGGTAATATCAATTCCGGTTGTACCGTCAGGTGATCTCATTTTCGGTTACACTCATACATGATGTTGACTGTTGACTGTTGACTGTTGACTCGATTTTATTATTCCGATGAAGAGAGGATTTGATATGAGTGTTGACTGTTGACTCTATTTTATTATTCTGGTGCAACCGGAAACGATATAAAGAGTGGAACGCTGGGACTGATGTTGGATGGCGAAAGACAAATTGAGCCGAGCTTAAAAAACATTGGCTTCTGGCAAAGCGTCCTGCATTTTACCCAACCAATCTATCAAATTATCCAACTGCTTTTCGGCAGTCAAAACTGCCATACCTCGAATAGTAACCTTCCCCTTGCTGTACACAAAACGAGAGCGCAAATGTTCCGGCAAATTAGCTTTTAGCAAATTCCAAGCAGGTTCCTCCATCGGCGTTTCCAAAACAATGTGCTGCTTGTTTTCCGGTTTGATGCGAGAAAAACCGATTTGCTTGGCAATTTGTTTGAGTTCGACAACGCGGATCAGTTGCTGGGCCGGAAGAGGAATGGGCCCGTAACGATCGCACCAATCGGCCCGAATCTGCTGCAAAGCTTCTGGGGTATCAGCAGAAGCCACAGAACGGTAAGCGCTCATTTTTTGGTCCAAATCCCCGATATAATCAGCAGGAATAAACGCAGTCAAATTGAGATCGATTTGTGTGTCCTCAACCTTGGGAATTTCCTGACCTTTAATTTCGCGAATTGCCTCTTCTAACATTTCAGCATACAAATCAAAACCGATCGCCTCCATTTGACCGGACTGTTCAGTTCCCAAAACATCACCCGAACCGCGAATTTCCATATCTCGGACGGCCAACTGATAGCCCGATCCCAACTGCGCGAACTCTTGAATTGCCCGCAGCCGCTGCCTTGCAGAATCCGAAAGCTTATTCTGCTTCGGATAAAACAGCCAAGCGTGAGCTTGAATTCCGGCGCGCCCCACCCTTCCCCGCAACTGGTAGAGTTGGCCCAAACCGAACCGCTGCGCGTCTTCAATCAAAATTGTATTGACACGGGGAATATCCAAACCCGACTCAATAATTGTGGTGCACACCAAAATATCGAACTCGGCCGCGCTAAAAGTCAGCATGATCGATTCTAGTTGCGAAGCCTCCATTTGACCGTGAGCGATCGCAATTCTCGCCCCCGGAACCATTGTTTGCAAAGTATCCGCCAACTCATCAATCCCCTCAATCCGGGGCACGACATAAAAAACCTGACCGCCCCTGTCCAACTCTTGACGAATAGCAGTCCGTACCGCTTCCAAATCGTAGGGTGCCAAATGAGTCTGAATCGGGCGGCGGCTTGGCGGCGGAGTGGCGATCAAACTCATCTCCCGAATCCCCGACAGCGACATATACAAAGTCCGGGGAATCGGCGTTGCGGTGAGAGTGAGCACATCTACTTCAGTTTTTAGAGCTTTAATAGCTTCCTTTTGTTTAACCCCAAACCGCTGTTCTTCGTCCACCACCAACAGGCCCAAATCCCGAAATTTAATCGCCTTGCTCAAAACAGATTGAGTACCGACAATCACATCTAGCTCTCCTGTGGCCAAGCGCTTGTGAATTTCCCGGCGCTCGGTTTCGGTGCGAAAGCGATTGAGCAAACCAACTTGGATCGGATAAGGCGAAAAACGCTCTGAGAGGGTGTGATAATGCTGTTGGGTTAAAATCGTCGTCGGAGCGAGCAAAGCCACCTGCTTACCCGCTGTAACCGCCTTAAAAATAGCTCTCAGAGCGACTTCCGTCTTGCCAAAACCGACATCACCGCAGACCAGGCGATCCATCGGTCGATCGCCCTCCATGTCACGTTTGACATCAAAAGTAGCCTTCAACTGATCCGGCGTTGGCTGGTAGGGAAAAGAATCCTCCAACTCTTGCTGCCAAGGCATATCAGGAGGAAAAGCATAACCTTGTTGCTTAGCTCTTTTAGCGTAAAGATTCAGCAAATCAACCGCCAATTTTTTAACAGCTTTGCGAACTTTAGTTTTAGTTTTTTCCCAAGTTTGACCAGTCAGCTTGTTGAGTTTCGGTACTTGATCGCCGACAGTCCGAAACCTCGACAGAGCGCCCAACTGGTCAGCTGCGACTCTCAGAGTACCGTCAGCGTATTGGAGCACCAAATATTCGCGAGTTTCCCGATCGACCGTCAAGCGTTCCAACTTGAGAAACTTGCCAACTCCGTGCTGGCGGTGCACCACAAAATCCCCCGGACTGAGCTTGTGCGGGTCAACCTTTTTAGAAGCAGCGCGGCGGCGTTTGCGGACGTAGCTAAAAGTTGCCAAAGAATGCTGGCCGTAGAATTCCCGATCGGTAATTACAACTATCCGAAAAGTCGGCAGAATAAACCCTTCCAATTCTGCCAGCCCGCTGTACTTCAAAGCCACCGGAACGTGCTGCAACTGCAACTTGTCGATCGCCAAAAAGTCCCGAGGATTCACCACAAACTGAGCCGGACAGTCGTGTTCCGACAGCAGAGAAACAGAGCGGCTCGGTTGAGCCGAAACCAGAAACACGGCAAAACCCCGATCGCGCTCTTCCCTGAGCATTTGAGACAGCTTGGCAAATTGGTGAGGCATCACAGGCACCGGCCGAGAAGCCAAATTAATTGCAGGCATTTGAGATTTTCCAGTTGCAGAATCTTCGGCTAATTCTGAAAGTTCCAGCCGCTCGAAACCTGCGACACCTACCATAGATTCTGCAAAAGTGCGGTGAATTTTCGGAACTTTCAAATTAGCAATTGGCAACTTTTCTGTTTCCCCAGCCGCTACTGCAGATTCCCGATTGCAACTTTCCCACTGTTCCTGTGCGTTCTCAAACCAGCAGTTGCTGTGAGCTTCGCATGGAGCAGGTTCGTCAACTGCAACTAAGGTATTTTCCGGCAAATAATCCAACAAAGACGCTGGTTTTTCAAACGCTAAACCCAACAGCCTGCGGACAAATTTTTCGGCTTCATTTTCTGTGTCAACAAAGCCTAATTCGTTGATTTTGTCAAGATTTTTTTCGGCTAATACCGCTTTAATAATTGTGTTAAAGTTAGTAGGAGTTAAAACTAATCGATCGACCTTATCGAGCGATCGCTGCGAAGACGGATCGAACTCCCGCAGTTGTTCCAAATTATCCCCGAACCATTCGAGTCGCATCGGCAACTCCGCCGCCACGGGAAACACATCAACAATATCGCCCCGGCGGCTCCACTGCCCCTCCATTTCCACCAAATTCACCCGATCGTACCCCATCGAGGCCAGTTGGCGGTCAAGTATTTTGGAGTCTTGAACTTCGCCTCGCTTCAGCGTCAGACAGTAGGGTTCAAAAGCACTGCGAGGCGGCAAATGAGGCTGGAGAGCTCTTTCTGTGGCGACAATGGCGATCGGCTTCGAGGCGCTGGCGGTTGTTTCTTCCTTGTCCGCCAAGTCGGCGAGCACCTGCATTTGCCCCCAAGTCATTTCGTTCTCGTCGGAGTAAGATAGCTCGTAGGGCGAAGCTTCCGAAGTCGGGTAAAAATAAACGGTTTGCCAGCCCATTGCTTCTAACCCGGCAACCCAGCGCCCTGCTTCTTCCAGAGTGGCTGTCACCACCAACAGGTTTCGCCCTTCTTGCTGTGCGAGGGCGGAAGCTATTAGGCCTTTGGGCAAACGGGCGATGCCGGACAGTTGCAAGCAGTGATGCTGTTTGAGCTTGTTGAGAAGTTCTGTGGCTAGGGGCGATCGCCCCAGGGTACGAATTATCGAAGAGAAAGTCATGCGCTATTAATTTTAACCCCCGATGGGTATCGGCTCTTCACGGCTGCCTACTAAGTTCGATTGTACGACAAACCTCTATCATTGTGGCGATCGGCTGTTGGTAGTTCTGCTCTACTGCGGGTAGATATCTGCAATCGGCTTTGTGCAAATATCTCGAACTTGCGATCTAAATGAACCAGTTCCGTTAATCTAGGGACAGGTCGATCGCCAAATCGAGATTGTCGATCTAGATTGACACAGACCCCAGATTGTGGATTCAGTTCAATCTAAAATCTAAAATCGACTAACCGGGCAGTGTGCTTCGCCTTTACCACCGATAATTTGAGAAATGTCCCAAAGTATAGACCTTCTGATTGTTCTCCTGCTGGTTTTCCTCAATGGCGTGTTTGTGATGTCAGAGATGGCCATCATCTCAGTACGGAAGGTGAGACTGCAACAGATGGCCAACCAGGGTTCGATAAATGCCCGCGTAGCGCTGGATCTGGCTAATGCCCCCAATCAGTTCTTGCCGACAGTTCAAATCGGGATTACGTTGCTGGCTATCCTTTCGGGCGCTTTCGGAGAAACGACCATTTCTAAAAGAGTAGAGCCTGTGTTGCGCTTGATTCCGGCACTGGCCCCCTACTCAGGGGCGATCGCCTCAGTCATCGCAATTTTAACCATCACTTATCTCACCATAATTATCGGCGAACTCGTGCCCAAGCGCCTCGCCCTCAACAACCCTGAGCCGATCGCCTCCAGTGTCGCTATTTCCATGCGAATGCTCTCAAAAATTGGCGCTCCCGCCGTTTATGTTTTAAGTTATTCCACCGACTTAGTGCTGCGAATCATGGGGATTTCGCCTTCAACAGAACCGCAAGTTACAGAGGAAGAAATTAAAGTTTTAATCGAGCAAGGAACCGAGGCAGGAACCTTTGAAGAAGCCGAACAAGACATGGTAGAAAGAGTCTTTCGTTTGGGCGATCGGCGAGTCAGCGCCTTAATGACCCCGCGACCCGATCTTACTTGGCTCGACCTAGACGAGTCAGTAGAAGAAAACCGCCAAAAAATGCTCGGCAGCGGTCATTCTCGGTTTCCTGTTTGTCAGGGCGGACTCGATAACGTTGTCGGTTTAGTACACGTTACCGATATGCTGTCTCGCACTTTGACCGGTCAACCCCTCGATTTAAGTGCTTCTTTACGCAGGCCTTTATTTGTGCCTGAAAGCACGCGCGGTTTAAAAGTATTAGAGCTTTTCAAGCAATCTAGCAATCAAATTGCCTTAGTGGTAGACGAATACGGCGTCATTCAAGGATTGGTTACAGTCAACGACATTTTAGTCGAACTCGTTGGCGACTTTCCCTCAGTAGAAGATGCGGACGAACCCCAAGCAGTGCAGCGCGAGGACGGTTCTTGGCTGTTAGACGGAATGCTGGCAGTAGAAGATTTTTTCGATTTGTTTGGCATCGAAGAACTATCATCAGAAAATAGGGGTAGCTACCACACAATGGGCGGTTTTGTGATTACAAATTTGGGCAAAATTCCGACAGCAGCCGAGCATTTTGAGTGGAACGGTTTGCGCGTCGAAGTAGTCGATATGGACGGGAACCGAGTTGATAAGATATTGGTAATGCCGATCGAGTCGGCGGGCGATCGAGCTAAAACCGAACCAAAAACCTAAAATTTGCGATCGGCGGTAAAATAGGTTCGCAGTGAGGAATGCGAGTCCCGATCAATTTTTGAGGACTCGCATTCCTGACTACAGGTTCATAGCAGTAGGGTGCGTCACTATCGACAATCCTCAAGCAAGAGCGACTGTTTCGAGCGACGCACCTGTTGTTTTCAACGACTGAGGAAACCGATCAATTTTTGAGGACTCGCATTCCTGACTACAGGTTCATAGCAGTAGGGTGCGTCGCTATCGACAATCCTCAAGCAAGAGCGACTGTTTCGAGCGACGCACCTGTTGTTTTCAACGACTGAGGAAACCGATCAATTTTTGAGGACTCGCATTCCTGACTACAGGTTCATAGCAGTAGGGTGCGTCACTATCGACAATCCTCAAGCAAGAGCGACTGTTTCGAGCGACGCACCTGTTGTTTTCAACGACTGAGGAAACAACCCGGACGTTCACGGAGCCCAAAAATTTTTCTGAAGCAAGCTTTTTTATAAATGGTATCAGGTGCGTCGCTACTCGAAAAGTCGATCGACCTTGAGGATTTTTCATGGATCCGCACCCTACGACTACTCAAGAAAATAACTAATGACTAATGACTTCTTGCAAAAATGAGATGCTACCCTCCCCTACTACTTCTTACTCCTAGCCTCATCCTTCCGCAAAGATTCCAGAATATATCTCCCCACATAATTGCTAAAAACCACCTCTCCAGCTTGATTGTAATGACAGCAGCTATCTACATAAACAGCATCTTTACTCTTGTCAAAAACATTCACAGCATTCAATATATCAACATTATTTTTTTTCAAATTTGGAAACTTACTCAAAAGAGCGGGATAGCCAATTTCCACAGCCTTAGCATAAGGAGTATCCTTGTTAAAAGCAATCTGCTTTTCAGATTCACCAAACACCCTTTTCGTCTGATAATATTGATTTGGCTGCAAAACCTGAAAATACGGCACATTGCTAGCAGACAGCACTTTGTGCATAAAAATTGAACTTTTTGCCCAATTCGATGCCATTTTTTCAAAAGCTGCTGAATCCTCTAAAACCGACTTATTAGTATTGATATAAACAACGCTACCGCCGTCATCTTTTTGGAGTTTAGTGCGTTCTTTCTCAAAGGCGATCGTATCTTTGCGATAATTGTTGACTAAATTTTGAACGTAAACAGAAATCAAAGCATCGCACGCAGCCAAAGAACAGTGTTGCAAACTTTCCAAACCCTGAGTAATCTTAGTTTTAGTTTCTTGAATTCTCAGAGTTGTTTTCATAGCTTTTACAGAAAGACTATTATTCGCTAACTGAGTCAGCGGCAGAATGTGTTGAATACTTGGCATCGCCAAATCAATTTTATTTTTATTATTGAGATTAGAAAGTGCTACTTCATTAAAGCCATCTATATTCACAACCATATCTAATTCTTGACCCAAAGCCAAAAAATAGTTTAAAACTAATAACTGTTGCGGCTGTTTGTAGCCTCCCGTAGCAAAAGACAAAACTACAAACTCCTTATCCTGTAAACCGGGAACCTGCTTGAGGTATCGAGGCAAAATTTTATTTTGTACTTCAAATATTCCATAATTAGAAGCCACAGAACCGCCAAAAACTCCAATAATAAATTGATTTTTCTTGGTTTTCTTCAAAGGGTAATCATAAGGAGAGATAAATCCGTAGTTGTTAACCTTAAAACCGGGGCGAAAATCAGTGCTGGGTTTTTGAACAAACCCAAAAAAAGGATGAAACCTTTCGACAATAGACTGATTTAGCCGCACTCCTTCTAAATTGATTCCTAAAGCCGACTTATCTTGCGTCTTTTGTCTAGTATAGAAAAATTGCTTGTGCTTGAGAAAATACCATCCCACGGAACCGAGTTCTAGGAAAACAAGTAAAAGCGCCAAGTTGACCGCAGCAATTTTTATAATTTCTTGGCTTTGCTTAATTAATTTAAAATTTTTCATAAATATTTATTTAGAATTTCTTACTACTTTAATAATGGAACTGGAGACATAGTTAGTCAGCAGTTCGTCTCCTACTGAATTATAGTGGCAGCAAGCATCTTTGTAAACCGTTTCTTTGGTATTGTCCAAAATATTCACCGCGTTAAAAACATTAACCCCAGCTTTTTGCAAATCATCGACTTTGGACAACAGTACCGGATAACCTTTTTTCACCCCTTCAATGTAAGGACTCTTCTTATCGATCGCGATTTCGTTCTCCTTGGCTGTAAAAACTCGTTTAGTTGGATAATATTGGTTGGGCTGGATAAAGTGAAAATACTTAATCTTTCTACTTGATAAAATTTGATTCATCCCGATCGACGATTCGTACCACATCGATGCTATTTTATCAAAAGCAGCAGCATCCGGCAAAACAAAGTCAGCTTTGGGAAGGTATACTATACCGCTATTTGCCTTGTCTTGGTTAGATTGTTTGACTTGCCGGTCGTACTTGACAACGGCTTGCTGGTAATTGTTGACTAATTGTTTCACTCTCAGCGAGGTAACAGCGTGACACAAAGCCAACTGACAAGTTTGCAATTTGTCAATACCTGCTTTCAACTGTTTTTTGTTTTCGCTAATTTGCGCGATCGAACTCATCTCTTCCGGCGACAAGTTGTTGTTGGCTAAACCCGTCAGAGGGTGTATGTGTTGAACGCTGGGCATTCCTATTTCTAATCGACCTTTGTTGTTTAAATTTGACAGTGCTACTTCGTTAAAACCGTCAATATTGATGACTAAATCTAACTCTTGACCCAAAGCCAAAAAGTAATTTAAGATCAATAATTGTTGCGGTTGTTTATAGCCGCCGTTACCGAAATTTAAAACGACAATTTGTTTATTGGCGAATTCTGGATAACTCTTTAACTTTTTAGACAATCTTTGAGTGACGTATTCGTCTACCGCAAAGTTGTTAGCAACCGATCCGCCGAATATCCCAATAATAAATTGATTTTTATTGATTTTAATAAAGGGATATTCGTACAGGGAAAAAAAGCCTTGTTTGTTGACTTTTAACTTCAATTTTTCATTGGTGAAAGCACCTTGTTTGAGCACGTAGCCAAAAAATGGGTGCAGTCTTTCTACGATTGATTCGTCGAGTCGAATTCCGAGCCTTTCAATATCTTCTACTACTTTTTCTTGAGCTTTGGTTCTCGTATAAAAAAACTGCTTTTGGTTGATAAAATAAAAAGCTAGCGATAAAGCTTCCAGACAAATAAAGGCGATCGCCAAATTAACAGCGATTAAAATTAATATATTTTTGCCTTTTTGGAACGCAGTTGAATCTTTCATGAAAATTGACTGATTACGGTTGTTTGTCGGGGAGTTGAGACTGCTTCAAATTTTCGCACAAGTTTCGGTTAATCATGATACTAGCAAGCCGGTGTCCCAGTTCATTCCAGTGACCCCGACAGGGTACAGAATTGTCAAAACCGTGGGCGCAGACTTGATATTTTTCAGTATAACCTTGAAACTGTTCGGCTAAATTCAGTACCCGAAAACCCTCGCGCGCGCCCAATTTTTCCAGCCGCCTATCTGGATAAAACAAATCCTGAATTTTGTTTTTTCTCATGAAATTTTTTCGCATCTGGCCATTGCGTTCAACTTGCATCGGATCGCCGATCGTCACCAGCAAGAAATCAGCCTTTTTTTGCACGACTTCATTCCGCACCGTCACGATCAAATCCTCTGTCACCCTCCACGCCTCTTGCCAAGCTGCATCTTGAGGTTTCTTGAAGTTGTAGGTACTCAAAGCGGTAAAATCCTTAGATAACTCCTGTTTTTTGCGATCTACTTCTACCTTTTTTATCACCTGCAAAATGCGCGAATTGTTCACGAGAAAACTGGGCAGCCTGTCTACGAATGAAACTGCTTTTTCATTGCGATCGATCGGTGGCAGATTGCGAAAAGACATATCTGCTACTAACTTGCCGCTAGCATCACGCACAAAAAATGGTCGATAACGATCGTATTCTAGTTTTGGCGAGTTGTTAATTATATCATTGCCAATAAAAAAGGCTAGAACTACAATATCAGGATTGTAGTCCCATACTTTTTTTCGCAGCATTATCAATTCTTGAGCAGTACCGTAACCTTGCACGCCGAAGTTGATGACTTCGACATTTTTACGTCCCTTAACGGCTTCGCAGTTGCCTAACTTTCGTTCCAATTTCGACCAGAAAGTTTGTTCGATTGGTACGTGAATTGCTTCGGTGAAAGAATCGCCCAATACTGCTACTCGCAGAGTATTCGGAGGTTTGGCTTTTGTGTGTTCGCGATCGCGCAAACCCTGACTGTTCACCTGCACAAAACTCTCACCTTCCCCCTTCCACTCCCCTGACGCACCGGGTTTGAGCTTCCAGCCCAAATTCTGATCGGAAGTGTGGAAACCAGTGGGTGCAGAGTCTACAAAATCTCCTATTTTGGGGTAGCCCTCTACTCCAGCAACTCGCAATCCAATTTCACCAATTACCACCCCCATTAATAAACCACCGAGTGTCAAAGCTAAATTGACACCCAAAGTTTTCAACTTGCTCATTCTTTCAAAACAGGGTATAAATAAACGGAGCAATTACAGAACCCTGACTCAATACAATCAAAGCTCCTAAAAAGACTAAAGTCACAATTAAGGGTATCAGCCAATATTTTTGGCGTTCTCTCATAAACGCCCACAAATCTTTGAGAAAGTCTAAAGTTGCTTCAAACACTTAGAAAGGACGCTCCATACTAACTTTGGTTCTTGTTTTACTTGGGATGCGGTAAGTATCCATTTTCGGATTGAGTTTGCGCCGCATTGCATCTTCGCCGAAAATGTTTTTGATCACTCCCATCGGCCAAACTATCAGGTAAAAAACTATCCCCAGGACGATCGGCGTTTCGATCTTGTTGAGAAGCAGTCCAAACCGCATCCATGCGTGATAAACGGGATTTAGGGATTTTGGTGCAACCAATGCTAGCGCGACTAGCACTGCGCCGACAGCCCAGGGCCACCAAGGTAGAGAATGCCGCCGTAGTAAAGGTACTGCTAAACCGAACAGCACTGCAATTAAGCCGCCAATTAGCAGCCCGAAATCGCGCAAGCCTTTTTTGTCGAGTTTTTTAATTTCGTCGCTCATTAGTCAGTTGTCAGTTGTTAGTTGTCAGTTGTTCGTTGTGATTTGTTATTGGTTATTGGTTATTGGTTATTGGTTGGTGGTTCATTTTTCTAGAACTGATAACAAATAACTACTAACAAATAACTCATAACCAATAACCAATAACTAATCTAGTTCAAATTCATTTTTCCAAGCATCGTCTTGTTTCCAAGGAATTTGTTCTGATTTAGGAATCAAGAAGTTCTCTAAAACTAGATAGTCCATTTCGGTTCGCATGAAACAGCGGTAAGCATCTTCGGGGGTGCAAACAATGGGTTCGCCTCGGACGTTGAAGGAAGTGTTTACCACAATTGAACAGCCCGATCGCCTTTCAAAATGACTGATTAAGTCATAGTACCGAGGATTGGTTTCTTTGTGCACAGTTTGGATGCGAGCCGAGTAATCGACGTGGGTGACGGCTGGAATTTCCGAGCGCGGAATGTTGAGCTTTTCAATGCCAAACAACTGTTCTTGTTCGGGAGTCATCGGAATGCGGAGACTGGCTTTGACTGGAGCTACCAATAGCATATAAGGGCTGGAATGGTCAATCTCGAAATAATCGGCAACTCGTTCGGCTAAGATTGACGGTGCAAAAGGTCGAAATGATTCCCGATATTTAATTTTCAGGTTCATCACGGACTGCATTTTAGCACTGCGGGGATCGCCAATGATCGATCGTCCGCCCAGAGCCCGCGGCCCAAATTCCATCCGCCCTTGGAACCATCCGACGACATTTCCCTGTGCCAAAATTTCTGCCAACTGCGGCATCAATTCGGCATCATCCAATCGGTGGTAACTGGCTTTGACAGCATCCAAATATTCGAGAATTTCTCTGTCTGTAAATTTCGGCCCCAAATAAGAACCGCGCATTTGGTCGTGACAAGTTAAATGAGCCACAGACTTCGCCACAGTTGCGACAGCTTGGTTTGTAGTGAGGACTTCAGTCCTCTCCTCCCCGTTTTTAGTAAGGACTTTAGTCCTCTCCTCCTTAATATCGTTTGCGGAGAATCTCTCGTCGCCGACAGTACGAGTTTGTTCGCAATACTGATACCAAATCGCCAAAGCCGCGCCCAAAGCACCGCCAGCATCTCCCGCCGCCGGCTGAATCCAAATATCTTTGAAAATACCTTCCCGCAAAAGTCTGCCGTTAGCAACGCAGTTGAGAGCAACGCCGCCTGCGAGACAAAGATAATCTACATCCAATTCTTTTTTAACTGTTCTGCAAAGCCGCAAAACAACTTCTTCGGTAACAACTTGAATGGAAGCTGCAATGTCCATTTCCCGCTGAGTTAATTTTCCTTCACCTTGACGTGGTGGCCCTTCAAATAGTTCGTCAAACTTCTTGTTTGTCATGGTTAAGCCAACTGTATAGTTGAAATAATCCATGTTCAAACGGAAAGTTCCGTCATCTTTGAGGTCGATCAAATGGGTGAGAATTTTGTCTACATACTTGGGTTCGCCGTAGGGCGCTAAACCCATGAGTTTGTATTCGCCAGAGTTGACTTTGAAGCCGGTGTAGTAGGTGAAAGCTGAATAAAGCAAGCCCAAGGAGTGGGGAAAATCGATTTCCCACTGAGGTGTGAGTTGGTTGCCGTCTCCCAACCAAACGGAGGTTGTGGCCCACTCGCCTACGCCGTCGAGGCACAAAACGGCGGCTTTTTGGAACGGGCTGGGGAAAAATGCTGAGGCTGCGTGGGATTGGTGGTGCTCGGTAAATAGCAGAGATGGCAGTTTGTTGGTTTTGCAGTTTCCTATTTCTGCGAGGTCTCTTTTGAGCATGGTTTTGAGGTAAAGCTTTTCTTTTAGCCAGATGGGCATGGCGGTTAGGAAAGAGCGAAAACCTTGGGGTGCGTAGGCTAAGTAGGTTTCGAGAAGGCGCTCGAATTTGACTAAAGGTTTGTCGTAAAAGACTATGCGATCGAGTTCCCGTAAATTTATGTTTGCTTCTTTTAGGCAATAGGCGATCGCATTCTTCGGAAATCTGGCGTCGTGTTTTTTGCGGGAAAATCTTTCTTCTTGTGCTGCGGCGATAATTTCTCCGTCGCGAATTAAAGCTGCGGCGCTGTCGTGGTAGTAGGCCGAGATTCCAAGTATGTTCATCGCTCTCCTCACAAATCGCTATGCGCTCGTATCTGAGTATTTAGAATAGCTAATGATTATAGCTCTAGTGATGCTGATTTGGAATTGACGTTTGCGATCGCCTCTAATTTTACCGAAATTGATCTCGGTGTCGAACCCCGATCGATCGCCCATTCCAGAGCATTTGAGCTAGCGCCGGCGAATCCTGCGCCCCCAAGCTCTCAAGTAAGTCCCCACCGGGAATTGATAAAATTCACCTACCAACCACAGCACAATGCCTAAATGGGACAAGAAGGTTAAACCAGTCCAAGCGGAGGGCAGCCACGACAAGCGGCTGCCGGGAATCGGGGGAAAGTAGTAAGCTGAAAGTCCGAGCAAGGTGGTAGGAAGGAATATTAGACCGATCGCCGCGGCAATGTAGGCCCATCCGAATTCTACGCCTTCGAGGTGTGCTCCTATCCATTGTTTGCCGTTCCAGTGCCATGTTACGGGGGGTTGGCGATCGGCCATTTTCAGCGATTGTCTTTCCGCGCTTGCGGTAAAAATGTGCTGGCAGAAGTTGCAACCTAGGGCTTCCATCATCGGCATGGTAGCAATTTCACCGGTGCGGCACACCGGACAGGGATATGTATCTTGAGGGTTGAAAGGTCTGGTTGATTTTTTGAAACTTTGCATGGATCGGGCGGTTTGTCAAGATAATTGAGATTATCTTAACAGAGTACAGAAATTGTGCGTTGGGTAAGGTGGGTTTTGTCTGTAAAATAGCATCCTGTAGGGGCAGGTTTTACGACTAATATTTAATCACCGCAAAGCATCTATATAAACCCGCCCCCACACAACTCGAAGCATAAAAATGTAAATTGCGATTTATCGCCTTGTGGGGGCGGGTTTATGAGATTAGACGTAATTGCAAAAATAGTTAGGACGATGCTCGCGTGCCATCCCACAAAAATCTTTTTTTCTTGTGGGACGTTGCTCTGAGCATCGTCCCAAAATTTGATTAAAAGCACTTTTGCAAGAGGTCTATTAATTTTAGGCAAATATTGTTGGTAAAACCCGCCCCTACAGATTAATGATTAATGGTGGATGATTTCGGATTAATTGCGGTGATTGTTGCTGTACTGAATTCGGGCTCCGGCCCACTGAAGTTTTTCCCTCAAAGTGCCGTAATAAGAATAGTTTTCCCGCAAAATGATAAACTTGGCTTCGCAGTCTGCCATCCGCACATCTACGCGCTGTCCCGGCCAAATTGCAGTACCCAAAATGCCGTCTGTCCAGAGTTTTGTGCTGAGTTCGTAATCTGCTAAGGGCCAAACGCTGACAACTGAACCGGGCGGCAAAACCACAGCCCGACTGGATAAACTTAAAGGGCAAATCGGAGTAACTGCGATCGCATCCATTCCAGGATGAATAATCGGCCCGTTGGCGGATGCGGTGTAGCAAGTCGAACCGGTGGGAGTTGCCACAATTAAACCGTCGCCTTGATATTGATCGACTACTTCGCCGTCAACTTCCATTTCTAGGATACAGCTCGGCATTCGATCGGCAGAAGCTGGTTTAATGCACATTTCATTGAGTGCCAAAAATCGATCGCTTTCTGGTTCGAGATTGGTTCTGTTTCCCTCAAAAATCGCCGCCTGCAACATCATCCGCTTCTGCACAGCATACCTGTCTTGCGAAAGTCTGTTCCAAATCTCCTCAGTATTTTGGAAATCCTCAAAAGACTCAGTTAAAAAACCCAGATGTCCCCCCACATTCACCGCCAAAATCGGGATGCCGTCAGCAGCTAAATTCCGCGCTGCAGCCAGAGCGGTACCGTCGCCGCCGAGCACTACAGCTAAATCTATGGGGCTGTTGCTAGAAGCTAAAAACACCGGATACGGGTTATCTTTCGGGCCGCTGGGGCCCATCAAAACGTGACACCCCCGAGTTTCTAACTGGCGGGCACATTGTTCGGCCCACTTCTTGCTGAGGGTATCTCGGGCTTTGTGGGCGATAATTACTTGTTTTAGTTGCACAGTGAATCGATTTTAGATTTTAGGTTTGAAATTTGAGATTTGGGATTATTTGATTTTAGACTGAATCGCGGCTGGGATTGCGCTTGTTTGCCGCGAGTTCGCAACAGCTAGTACAGCGCTTTTGGCATCGTTTTTGGCCGCGAGTTCGCACTTTCCTAGGAACTCGAAAGCTTTATTTCATCAGTCATTCCCGGTGGAAAATTTTCAATGCCCCAATCTTCAATCGTATTACCCGTCGGTGATTCGGGATTTGGGGCGCGGCCAGATAATGCTGGTATCGGATGCTAGCAGGCGAGAAACTGCGATCGCCCCAAAACGGTTGAGGTGGCTGGGATCCAAAAAATAGTCGTTGCGGCCGGGCCACCGCTGGGACAAGTCGCGGAAAGCGAAGCCTTTTTGCTGCGAGAGTTGCTGCATTCGCTGCCCGAACTGTTGTTCTGCCCACCGACGAGTGGGATCTAAGTAGTCGTCGGTGAGGGGCAAGTTGACGAAAATTAGGGGAATTTTGCGTGTTTTGGTAAATGCTACGACTGAGTTAAAGGCTGCTGCTTGTTTGCCGCCGAGGTTGAAGTTTTCGTAGTCGCGATCGTACTTACCTGAAACGTAGGGGCGTTGTTGATAATAGGTGTTGGGATTGTAGCGGGCTGATAGGGCCATGAATCCGTTGGAGTCGATCGAATTTGCCGATTCGCTGATTTGTCTGATTGCTACTGTTGTTTGTGATACTGCATTCTGGGTAACAGGCAAGATGCCTGTTCCATCTGAGATGAATTTGATTGTGGGGTGGGCATCTTGCCCGCCCCGGTGAGAAACAGGCAAGATGCTTGTTCCATCTGAGATGA
This sequence comes from Microcoleus sp. LEGE 07076, assembly GCF_015207455.1. Classification (GTDB taxonomy): domain Bacteria; phylum Cyanobacteriota; class Cyanobacteriia; order Cyanobacteriales; family Microcoleaceae; genus Microcoleus. The sequence goes on along the minus strand of NZ_JADEWV010000042.1, from coordinate 15,599 downwards.
ATTTGACTGTGGAACAAGCATCTTGCCCGCCCGATGACCGGGCTCTGCGGAAAATCCCGCTGCCGCCACCGCAGGGCTGCGGGAATTTGTAACACCGGGGAATCACCTTGGGTTCAGCAGACGGGAGTTTGGGGCGAACTCCTGCTGCTAAAAGTTGGCTGCCTCTAGAATCGACGATCGAATTAAAAGTGCGATCGTCCCGGCCACTGTTAAATGCCCGCACGCCGTCCGCCCAGACAATCATTTGAGGCAAATGATCCGGCTTCAAAAGTCGCCGCAGTTGAAAGTCAACTACTTGTGCAGTTGCGCCGTTGACTGCAAAGTTAAATACTTTTAAGCCCGGACGTCCGTTACCCGCCAAAGATTGTTTTAGCTGTTTGGGATCGACGCCTTGCAACGCGCGGGAACTGCCGACAATCAAAACATCTGGCGGCCCGACTGTCGCAACGTAGGATAGATAAAGTTCTAGTTGTTCGTTCAACAAATCGCTGCTGAAACTAACTTGACTGGCGGCTTGCGATCGGGTTGCGCCCGCTTGCTGTTGGGAATAAACCAGGTTTTTCGTGTACTCGGCGACTTTTTTCTCGGCAAACGCCCGCCTGGGACTACCGGGGGGAACCGCTTGCATCCAAGCGACGGCTTGCACCCACAGGGCGGCCACTTCGTCCCAGTCTTCTTGGGAATTGGCTGATTGAGCCAAATTAGAAGCTTGGGTGGCAAAGCTTATTGACTCCGCAAATGGGTCGTTTTGGGTGCAGGAGGAAGCGCTGAGGTATTTTTGGGTTTGGTTGGGGTTTCGAGCTAACACAGAGTTTGGCGGAGCCGCTAGACCTGCGGATTGGATAGCGTTAGATGCCCCGGAGTTTTTGGGCTGGTTGGGCTGCGAACATCCGGCTGTTAGGGCGATCGCGACGGAGGCGGCGCAGGTAAGTTTTAAGATGTTAGTGCTGAGGCTAGCAATGTAGCGGCGAATCATACAGCTTTCACCGTTGGCGAAACATTAGTAGATATTACTAATTATCCGGCCGATGGAGCAATTAGCTCAGTCAAACAGATGTTTTAACCATTGAATAAAAATTAAGGCGATCGGGCGATCGCAGTTGAGTACCTGCGCTGTTATTGCTTGTCCCATCGGCATTGCCGGCGTTTTTTGCCAGGCCAGCCAAGTGTGGATTAGCACTTTGGGACGATGAATTAAAGTGTAGCGGTTAAGTCCTGCTTGTTCGATGTCTTGTAAAATTGCTTCGGCTTTCGGATGCAGGATGTCACCGGGGGGGATTAGATAGGCGACAAAATCTTCTAACATTCCAGGAAGTTGATTGTCTGGCATCAACCAAACTCCGACGCGAGGCAAGTAGGGATCTGAAGGTGAACAAACCCAGCCTTCGGGAGGGGGAGATTGGGGGATGTCTCGATAGCCGATCGAACTCAGTTTATCTTTAATCGATTGCCACCGCGCACTTAAATTGCGATCGGCATCAACCACAATTCCCAACGTGCGTAAATTCTCTGCTTTCAATCTTTCTGGCAAGCCATTGAGCAGCGCTTCAACTCCTTCTGTACCTTCTTCTTGAGGTACTTCGACGGAAAATGTTTCTGGTAGTTGACATTGCTGGCACAAAGCCCAGATTACGTGTCTGTCGTTCTTACCTTCTACCAATAACTGTTGAGGTTTTGGTTGAGGGGGTTTTCGTGCTTTTGGCATCAGCGCACCTCGATACTTTGGCGCACTGCAACGGACAATTCATCGGGAGTGTATTCAACTGCACGGATATCCTCACCGCGCCGGCTCAAGCGAAATAATTTGCCAACCGAACTATCTTCTGAGTTGTCTAAGGCTTCTTGAAATGCCGCTATGCAATCCCAACTGTGGGTAGTTGCAAACACTTGAACGTTCAGTCGCTTTGCTGTTTCAAATATCAATCGCCACATATCAGTTTGGGTTTGATAGTAAAGACCTGTATCAATTTCATCGACTAGCAAAAAACCATTTTCTGATGATACGGCTGCCATTGCTATATTAATAATTCGTCGCATACCATCTCCCATACTGCCTAGAGGAACTGGGTGAGGCTGGCCCCGAAGTTTAAGCAAAATACCACTATTAGAAGTCTGGCGACTCGTGAAACTAATCCGTTCCACATCCGGCTCCAGAATTTGCAATGCTTCTACTACACTTTGTTCTTTCGGTGTGAGTGTTATTCTATCCCACAGTACAGACAGTCGCGCAAAGCTGATATTAGTGGTTGTCAGAAAATAATTTTGATTGCTGCTCCCTCTAGGAAAAACTAACTTAGATGTGTTGCCCAACCGCAAGTAACGCGAATCGCCTATAGTTCCATCAGTACGGATAGGAATTATTATTTTGCTATACTGTCCGTATGAAACAACTAGCTCACCGAACAAATCTCCACCTAAAACTAAATCCTCTAATCCAGGAAGTGTAAGTTGCTGGTCAATAGGATTAGGCTGAATTTTTAATGAGAGTGGCTCCTCTTTTGTAGATCGGATATGAATAGCCCCACCGAAGTTATTAAGTTGATGACCGTAAAAAAGATGTAAAGTCTGATAATGACGCTGAGAAACGACTTCGCCATTTCTTTGTCTAGAAGGCTCGACTGTTAGTTCACCTCGGCTATTTAGCACCTCAAGTAAAAACTGAATGTTTCCTTCATTAACTAATAAATAAATGGCTTCCAAAAAAGTAGTTTTACCGCTATTGTTCTGACCGACTATCAGATTAACCCTAGCTAGGTCGTCGATATGAAAATCTTTAAAACAGCGATAATTTTGGAGGGTGAGATCGCGCAACATGGATTCCTCGCATATTAACTATATTCTATCATTTCTCCGTTCAGACTAGAAACCAGTATGAGATTCGATGACGGCTTCGGCTTCAAGGGCGATCGATCGCAATTTATCAAGAGTATCTTGCTTCGCACTCTGCCACAACCCCCGCTGGCGAGCTTCTAACAATCTTTCCGCCATATCCCGCAGCGCCCAAGGATTATTTTCTTGAATAAATCCCTGAACTTTTTCATCAAAAATGTAAGCCTCAGCAATTCCTTCATACATAAAATCCTCAACACAATTTGCCGTAGCATCATAAGCAAACAAAAAATCCACCGTTGCCGCAATTTCAAACGCACCTTTATAACCGTGGCGCATCGCCCCTTCAATCCATTTCGGATTTACCGCCCTGCTGCGATAAACCCGCGCAACTTCTTCCCGAAGTTGTCGCACTTTGGGATTTTCGGGAACCGAGTTATCGCCGAAATAAGTTTCAGGATTTTTGCCTTGCAAATTGCGAATTGCAGCCGTCATTCCACCTTGGAATTGATAATAATCGTCGGAGTCTAAAATGTCGTGTTCGCGGTTGTCTTGGTTTTGCAAAACTATTTGCATTTGACTGAGGCGTTTGGTAAATGCTTCGGGCGCACAACATCCCCATTCACTTTGTTTAACTCCTGCTACATCTCCCGGCAAATTTGAGGAACCAGAGGCAGTATAGGCGTAACTGCTCCAATTAATATAAGCTTTTGCTAAGTCTGCGTCGTCTGTCCAGTTTTGAGCTTCAATTATGCCTTGAAGTCCCGCACCGTAAGCACCAGGTTTGGAACCAAAGACGCGGAAGTGCGATCGAACTTCCGCATCTTCCCGACTCAAACCCGCCGATTCCCAATCCTGAATCTCTTGCTTAACCTGTGCTGCTAAAGGATTGTCTTCTACCGATTCATCTAAATTTGCCACAGCTTTTAGCGCAGAATCAAACAAATCAATTAAATTAAAAAAAGCATCCCGAAAAAATCCCGAAATTCGCAAAGTAACATCGACTCGCGGCCGCCCCAAAACAGAAACAGGCAAGATTTCAAAATCTACAACCCGGCGCGACGGCCCATCCCATACTGGTTGAACTCCGATCAATGCTAGTGCTTCTGCAATGTCGTCTCCCCCCGTCCGCATCGTCGAGGTTCCCCACACTGACAAACCCAAAGTTTTGGGATATTCGCCGTTTTCTTGAGTATATCTTTCGATTAAAGTTTCAGCAGCAACTTTGCCAACTCTCCATGCGGTTTCTGTGGGAATAGCGCGGATATCTACCGAGTAAAAATTGCGGCCTGTGGGTAATACATCGGGGCGACCGCGGGTGGGTGCACCTGATGCGCCGCTGGGGATGTGTCGCCCATCTAAGCCACGCAATAAGTTAGTAATTTCTTGGTTTGTTTGGAGGAGTGATGGTAAGAGATAGTTGGCAATCCAGTCTAATTCTTGTTGGGTTGATTCTCCGATTTTAACCGCAGATAAACGCGGGTAAACGCCGATGTTTTTAATTAAATTATCTACTAATTGAGCGGCTTTTTCTTCGAGTTCTGCGGTTAAATCGCCTGCGGTAGTTAAGGGGTCGAAATCGTAGCCTGAGTCTGCTGCTAGGGCGCGGGTTAAGCCGATGCGATTTGTGCTAGGATGGCGGGCGATCGCAATTATCAAATCTCTCAACTGTCGCCCTTGGGGACACTGTCCAAAAATGTGCAATCCGTCGCGAATTTGGGATTCTTTAAGTTCGCAAAGATAGCCATCGGTGCGGGTAATAAATTCCGTAAATTCGGATTTATTGAGTTGAATTCCTAAATCTTTGTCTAAGTTTTCCTTGTTGGTGAGGGCCACAATGCGATCGCGAATCATCGGTAATCGAGACGGATCTAAGCTTTGCGCCTCGCAATATTCGTCAATTAAGGCCTCCAACTGCTGCAAAGGCCCGTAAAGTTCGGCGCGAGTCATCGGCGGGGTGAGGTGGTCGATGATCACGGCTTGCGATCGTCTTTTTGCCTGGGAACCTTCCCCCGGATCGTTGACAATAAACGGATAAAAATTCGGCATCGCGCCTAATGCGACTTCGGGATAACAATTGCTAGATAAAGCCACACTTTTACCGGGAAGCCATTCTAAATTACCATGTTTTCCAGCATGAATTATTGCCTGAGATCCAAACTTTTCGCGCAGCCAATAATAGTAAGCCAGATAATTGTGAGTTGGTTCTAAATCCGGTGCGTGATAATTCAAACTAGGGTCAATTTCATATCCCCGCGACGGTTGAATTCCCACAAAAACATTGCCAAACTGAATCCCCGGAATCGAAAACAGATTCGCAGTCAAAAGTTCAGTTTTTTCCCCCGTAGCCTCCCCCCATCTATTACAAATTCCATCTTGGACTTGCTGAGGTAAAGTTGTAAAATACTCCTGATATTCTGCTAAATCCAAATATTGATTTACAGCCCGCAATTCCCGTCCTTCCGGGTCATTTGTCACACCGGATGTGAGCATTTCAATTAACTCGTTCCCGTTGTTAGGAATATTATCTACTTGATAACCAGCTTGCAGCAAAGCTTTGAGGATTTCCACACAGCTAGCGGGCGTATCCAAGCCGACACCGTTGGCTAATCGTGCGTTGCGGGTGGGATAATTGGCGAGAATGATGGCGATGCGTCTGTTGGCGGCGGGAGTTTGTTTGAGGTTTACCCAATTTGTAGTTAAATCTGCTACAAATGAAATGCGATCGTCCGCTGCGACATATCCTACCACATCTGTTTCCAATTCACTATTCCAAGTTTGGACAGCCTTAAAAGAAACAGCCCGAGTAATAATTTTCCCATCTACTTCAGGTAATGCCACATTCATCGCCACATCGCGGGGTGAAAGCCCTTGCAATTCGCTTTCCCACTGTTGTAAATCACCGCCACTAAATATGGCTTGCAAAACTGGAACATCTAATAATTTTAAAGTATTTTCTTCTGAGTCGGGACTGTTGAAACCTGAAATGGCAAAACTTGTGGTATTGAGCAATAATTGAATTGATTCTGCATTTTTTGGTTGCAAATATTCCAGCAATTCCACTTGCAAATCAGGTTCCCGCAAAGAAGACACAAACACGGGAACTGGCACTAAATTTCGGTCATATAATGCTTGACAAAGTGCATCAATTGGTGCTAGATTTCCCGACAGATAATGAGCACGATAAAACAAAATTCCGACCGTAGGGGCGGTGGATGGTGCGGGCCCGCCCTCTTCGTATCCTTTAGCGTCTGTTTCCACGCCCGGAGATCCCCCCCAGCCCCCCTTAAGAAGGGGGGGGCAAGAAGTGGTCAAAGTCTCCATTTTTAAGGAAGATTTAGGGGGATCGGAATCTGGTATCAAAGTTCTAAAACCAGCCCTCGTATTTCCGCCCCAATCGTAGATTCCGACGCGGGAAACTGTTTGAGGTAGAGGTGCATTGTAAGCAGTTTTCAAACAAGTATCGGCGGCAAACTGTAGGGCATTAATAAAGTTTTGCACGCCTCCTTCTGTGAAGTAGCGCCACAGTTGATTGACTGCTGACAGCGATACATTTGAATGACTGATTAAATCGGGATCTGGACTGTCATCACCAGGCATTACAATCAATTTAGCTTGGGTTTTTTCCACCGTTTCCCGCAGAATTTCCAAGCCGTAAGACCAATAGGAACGCCCTCCTAGCAACCTTAAAATAATTACCTGCGCGTGTTGTAAAATTTCTTCTGCATAGGTGTCAATGGTTAGTTGTTGCTGCAATTGCAGGAGATTCACCGCCCGGAGTTTGGGGAATTCTGCTGGTAGTTTTGATGCAGCGGCTGCGATGGTTTGAATGTCTGTATCCGCTGCACTAATAAATACTATTGGTGCGGGGGTTTGTTGGATGAATATTACTCCTTCGGCTTGGGGGTTCCAGCCTCCTGGTGTTGCGGCTATTTTGTGCATTAATTTTTAGTTTATGTTGATAAATAATGAAAGGTGCGATCGCTCTTAGTATAACATGACTTATTTTAAATCCGGTTGGATTAGAATAATTGAACCACAGAGGGCGCAGAGTACGCAGAGGAAGAGAAGAGAGAGATGGATGATTTTCTGTTTCTGAGCTTTTAATCTATAAACTGATAACGAAAACTCCCAAAACCATGATTCCTGCCCCTAATAACCTTTGTTGTATATCTTTTTCTTTGAAAATAAAGTGACCGAACAATACACCCATTAACACGCTTGTACGCTTAATTGCGATCACTTGCACTACCAAAGTTAATGTCAAAGCTTGCATTTGACAAAGCACTCCTACAGCATTGAAAAATCCCATAGCTGCTAGCATTGGTAATTGTTTGAGAATTTTGCGGCTGGGATTTGGAGTTTTGTGCAATAAAACTGGTAGTAACAAGACACTCATTGTACTAAATAAAGAGAATAGCCAAAAAATGGGGGATGAATTTTTAACTCCTATTTTGTCAAAATTTGAAGTGATACTCCACAGAAATGCGACGATTAACATCAACTTTGGCCCTGGTTCATTTACCAGTGCTTTGAATGGGGCTAAATATGCTTGGGATTTCTCTTTTATGTTTAACAAATAAGAGCCTGTGACGATTAGCAAGATGCCAATATAATCAAAAAGTTTGGGATATTCACCGACAATTAACGGTGAAGTTAGTAACATGAATAATGGTGTCAAAGCTACCAGGGGTACTGTTAGGGATAAGTCTGATACTTTGATTGCTTTGATGTAAAGTATGGCTGTGACAGCGTTGATGCTACCTCCGATTAAAAGGGCGATCGCAAATTGAGAGTTTAACTGCGGAATTCCTGTATAAATTACCCAGGGAATCAAAAAGATGACTGAAAAGAATGATAGCGACCAAGCGACGACATATTCGTCACTTTTTTTGAGATTTTGTTTGCCAAAAACGTCTTTGACGGCTTCAAAGAAGGCGGTAAAAATTCCTAAAATTAACCAACTCAACCTAAGTATGCCCTCCTCACTCGATCGTCTTTTAGCAAATCTGATGCCATGCCTGTAAGAGTAATGTTACCAGCTTCTAGTACATAACCGCGATCGGCAATTTGCAATGCTAAACTGGCGTTTTGTTCTACCAAGAGAATTGTAACGCCCCTGGAGCGCAATTGTTGAATAATTGCAAAGATTTCTTTGACTATCGCAGGTGCTAAGCCTAAACTGGGTTCGTCTAATAGTAGCAGTTTTGGGCGTGACATCAGCGCGCGGGCGATCGCCAACATTTGCTGTTCCCCACCGCTGAGGGTTCCCGATAGTTGATGGCGGCGTTCTGCTAACCTGGGAAATAGTTTAAATTGGTATTCTAAATCTGCTTTGATTTGGGCAGTATCCGATCGCACATAGGCCCCTAATTCTAAGTTTGTTAACACCGTTTGCTGCGCCAAAACCCTTCTCCCTTCTGGGCTGTGGGCGATTCCGAGTTTGACAACTTCGTGGGCTTGGCGGCGGGTAATATCGCGCCCATTATAAATAATTTGTCCTTGCTGAAGATTAACTATTTTGGAAATAGCCCTGAGTGTCGTACTTTTGCCGGCACCATTCGCACCGATGAGGCTGACAACTTCGCCTGCATTAATTGTGAGATTAATATTTTGCAAGGCTTGAATTCCGCCGTAGTTTACAGAAAGATTCTTGAGTTCTAAAAGGATATTCTCGGTGGTTTTGGGTGGGGAATTGTGCATATTTTGTAACTTAATTTGTTGATAATCTTGCTCGTTCCCAGGCAGAGCCTGGGAACCAGTGAGAAATAATACAATATGTGATTTTTCAATATTATTCTTAGTCCGCGGAGGCGGACATTGTTTGTGTAGCCGCGATTTCTAATCGCCCGGTTCCAATTGCCCCATTTTTTTGTAATTTCCTATTTTTCGTCTCCTAAATAAGCCTCAATTACACCAGGGTCATTCCTCACAATCGCAGGTTCTCCCAAGGCAATTAGCTGACCAAAATGCAGCACGGCAATGCGATCGCACAATCCCATCACCAGCGGTACGTGATGCTCGATCAATATTACAGTTAAATTGAACTTTTGGCGAATTTCTCGGATAAATTCACTTAATTTATGCTTTTCATTGGGATTCATCCCCGCCGCTGGTTCATCTAATAGCAATATTTGCGGTTCTAGGGCTAAGGCGCGGGCAATTTCTAAGCGCCTTTGGTCGCCGTAGGGCAAGTTTTTGGCTTGTTCGCCCGATCGATCGCCCAATCCGACCAATTCCAACAATTCCAACGCTTTATCCTGGGTTTGGCGCTCCATTGCGTTGGCTGCTGGCAACGCAAATATGCCCGCTAGCAGGGATAAAACGGGATTGTGCGATCGGCTGTGAATGTGTCGGGCGACTGCTACATTCTCCAACACAGAAAGTTCCCCAAACAACCGAATATTTTGAAATGTTCTAGCAATACCTTTATTCGCAATTTGATAAGGCTTCAATTGGGAAATATTTTCATCTTGATAAATCAGATTGCCGCTAGAAGCAGGTATCAATCCAGTCATAACATTAAATAGAGTTGTCTTGCCCGCACCGTTAGGGCCGATCAATCCAAAAATCTCGTGTTTTTTAACTGTAAAAGATACGTCGTTTACGGCAATTAAACCGCCAAAGCGACGAGTTAATCCTTGGGCGGCTAAAACCGGATTGGTTTTTGAGAGAGTCAGGGGTTCGGAAATCATTGAATATGCTAAAATAGCGATTATCTAATTATATCTTAGACTTAAGTATAAATGGAAGCAGAGGAAATTCAAGCAAAAGTTAGCCAAAATTTATATGTTTATACAGCTCATGGAGATATCGAACGTCAGGCTGATGGCTTAACCTTTACTCAGGTTGAGGAAGCTTTACTCAACGGAGAGGTTCTTGAGCAATATCCTAACACTGGTCGAGGTGAAAGTTGTCTAATATTAGGTTATACAGGTGAGATTCCTATTCATATAGTCTGTGGTTGGCGCGGTGAAAGAGTAGCAATTGTAACTGTATATATTCCCAGTCCCGCAAATTTTATTAACCCTAGAACCAGAGGATAGACCCATGCGAGAAATTCGATGCAATACTTGCGGTAGTAACCGCTATGAGGAACGTAGAATCAATTACCTTTACAGCCATCAAGGTAAATACTTGCTAGTGCCTAACACGCCTGTTGAGATTTGTCTTGATTGTGGGATGATTTATTATGATGCAGCGGTTCTCAAAGAAATTGAGCGTCGTTTCTTTGCTATTCACCAAGAGAATGAAATGCCGGATTCATATATTCAAATCCCCAGCAAGAGTTACACGTAAAGAATTACTTTTGAAGCAGGGAACAGGAATGTTCTTAAACTCCCGCTTTTTAAGCAGTATTTAGGGCGATCGATTTCACCGCTGATACAAATTTAATGGGTCGTTGCATATATCTCGATCCCCCTCGCATCCCCCTTAAAAAGGGGGACTTTGATCGGAATCTTGTCCCCCCCTTATTAAGGGGGGCGCCGGGGGGATCGAGATATATGCAGCCTCATAAAAAATTGGTATGACCAGCAAAAATTTAGATCGCCCGAACTCTGGAAACCAATTTGATGAGAATGTAGATACAATTATTCAAATGGCTGAGACGGCTCATCTAATACAAGGATTCTGGCCCATGACGAAGCACGATCGATTTTATGGAAAAATACTTGGAGAAGCTAGGGAAACTGCATCTTTTCCAGGGTTCGCAATTTCATTATGTCTGCGGCGATTTGGCTAAACTTTTAGAGGAAATCAGAATTCAAGGCAGAAGTACAACTGTATTGTTTGCCAAACTCTACGCAGATGTATTAATCGCTAAAATGGAAGGAATCAAAGATGAAAAACTACCTCAAAACATACCAGATTTGATGCTGGCGTATTTGAAGGAACTCAACCGGGATGTGACCGAGCATAAATTGACAAATCGCACCGTTTATGAAGATGCTCAATTGCTGGCTTGGGAATGCTTGAAACTAACTTATCGACCCGCTAGCACCAAGATTAAAGATGCCATCAATGCGTTATCTATCTTAAGTTCACAAAATGCAGAGCAACGCCTCAACTATCTCGAAGAAAAACTCCACCTCCTGCAAACAAATCTTCCCAGCCAAGAGAATGTCCGCTTTGTACTTGACCCCGTAGCCGAGTATTTAGCAGGGCTGCATTTAGTCGAGAATTATGATAACAATGAAAGTAAGTGGCGCGATTTTCTAATAGATGCCGACTTTCAAAATGCGCCAGAGGCAATTAAAGGTTTTATGCTCGCAGTTCGTGATTGTTATTTAGCCAAGATTCCCGGTGCAAAAGATACTGATTTTCTGCCACAAGAGATCGCATCGCGCTATAATAGAACAATTACCGCAGTGCCCGTATCTCCTTAATCTGAAATCCGTTATACTAATTTAATTGGTCGTTGCAGATATCTCGACCCCCCTAAATCCCCCACCCCCCAAGGGGGGAAAGAAGGGGGACTTTGAGCAGAATCTTGTCCTTAAGAAGGGGGACTTTGAGCAGAATCTTGTGCCCCCCGAATGTAGGGGCGGTGCCCCCGTACCCGCCCTTGGTTAAGGGGTTCAGACTCTATGCAGCCTCATCAAAAATTGGTATTACCATCGTCGGGCGTAAAGTCGAGTCAACAGTTAACAGTTAACAGTCAACAGTCAACAGTCAACAGTCAACAATCAACAGTCAACAGTCAACAGTCACTTGACGGTAAAACCGGAATTGATGTCACATCTCGCAGGGATAATTGTATAACAATGTACATACCAGATTCGCAATCTTCCCAAGCAAAAGCGTTGCCGACGATGTACGATCTACCTAGTGAAGACCCGGAGGAACCCGGTTTGCCGGACGAATATCATCAGTGGCAAGCACAACTTTTGTCCGCTAGCTGCATTCCTCCTAATTATCCAGCCGATCGCACATTTTCGGCCAGCGATCTCAATTTATATTACGACTCCAACCATCCCAATTGGTACAAAAGACCCGATTGGTATTTGGTTGTCGGCGTTTCCAGATTTTACCAAGACAGAGACTTGCGCCAAAGTTACGTGATTTGGGACGAAGCAGTCAATCCTTTAATTGCGATCGAGTTTCTGTCACCTGGTACGGAGAATGAAGATTTGGGGCTGACAGAATCAGAACCAAACAAACCTCCGACTAAGTGGCAGGTTTACGAGAGGATTTTGAAGATTCCTTATTACTTTGTGTTTAGCAAATACAACAATCAATTGAGAGTATTTCGGTTAATTGGCAACCGTTACCGCGAACAAGTGTTAACAGGTTCTCGATTCTGGATACCGGAAATAGAGTTAAGTTTGGGTTTGTGGCAAGGTTGTTTTTTGCAAAATGAAAGGTTGTGGCTGCGGTGGTATGATCTTAATGGGAACTTGATTCTGACTCCTGAAGAATTTGAGAGACAACGAGCTCAATTGGAAAGCCAACGAGCCGAGTTTGAAAGACAGCAAGCTGAAATTGAAAGACAGCGGGCAAATCAATTGGCCGATCGCCTCCGAGCAATGGGCATTAATCCCGATGAGCTGTAAAATTAAATAATGGGACTTTCTCTGTCATCCAAAAATAAAATTAGTTGGTAATGAGGACTTGAGTCTTTAACTGCTGGTGACTAAAGTCCTCACTACAAACATTTTTTTAAACTGTAAGATGAAATAGTAGCCTCAAATGCTGCAAGCGATCTCAATAAAAAGTTATTAACTAAAATTTACTTATGCCAGAATCTACCTCACTGCGCGATCGCTACTTAGCCCTGATCGACAAAATTGTCGAAATCACCCTCAAGGGTCAAATTCGCTCCAAAGAACAAGTATATCAAATGCTGGTGCAAGACATCGGCACTGGTACCGGCGAAATTTTTGAACGCTGTTTCGGAGAACGCCTGGATGCCACGGAAAACCTGCTCAAAAATGAAAAAGACGAAATCAAGCAAGCCAAAGCAAATCGCACCCTCAGAGCGCTAAAAACCATCCAAGGAGAATGGGAACGCTGGCAAAAAGACAACCGAGTTTCCAGTGCGATCGCCTCTGCCATCCAACAAATCCTTACTGCCGAATCTAACACCCGTCTCCTGACATTATTCCAAGTAATCGATCCCAACAAAGAACTTCCCCTGACTCTGGATCAATTGCAGCAATTAGCAAAATCCCTGCACCAACAAATGCTGCAAACTTCCAATCCCGAAACCGAGCGAGACTTGCAGCAAATCACCGCTGGGATTGCCAAAGGTTTAGAATCTTGGCAACGGCTGGAACCGGAACTTGTAGGCTGGATTTATCAGCCACAGCAGCTAGGATTTGCCGGTAGTCCCGAACAAAATGGGCCTTGGGCTTTTTGGGCAAAAAAGGTGAAAAGTCCTTTTCCTCACGCTCTTTTGCAGACAATTGCGATGGGTGAATCGATAGTTGAGTTAGCAGCCAAACAATCGAGTTTAGAGTTAGGCGCTTTGGTGGAATTAGCGATTATTTTGCAGTGCTTGCAACGGGCTTTGGCGACATGGTTTGACAAGCAAGTTTACGATTCCAAAGTGTCAACGAAAGCTTCAATTTCTACTTACATTACTTTTTCGGTAATTTGGAGTCAGTTGGCCAGCGGGTTTAACAATTCTACAAAAAGTGGCGAACAGTTGGCAAATGCTTGTTTTCAAGTAACCCTGCAAATTTTACGCACTTTTTCTCAACGAGAATACTTTCCGCTGTACGGCGGGATTTTTGCTTCGTTTGATGGCAAGTCTCTGCGCCATACTTTGGAGTATTTAGATGAGCCGCTGCGACGGGTAGAAGGTACTCAAGCTAAGGCTCGAATTTTGACGCTGTTGGGTTATTCGATGCGGGCTGTGGGAGCGTATGAGCGATCGATCTTACTGCACAAAGAAGCGCTGGAAATTGCTCGTCTGGAAGATGATAAAGCCTGCGAAGTTGCCAATCTAAATCACATCAGCCGCAACTATGTTTCTCAGAAAAACTATCAGGAAGCAATTAATTACAGTCAGCGGGCTTTAATTTTGGCACGACAAGCGGGTGAGCGGCAAGGCGAGGCTAATGCTTTAGCTAATTTGGGTTATAGCGAGGTGTTTCAAGCGCGGCAGTTGGAGGATGTGGAACCGGAGGTGTATGAAAGTGCGATCGGCTATTTGGAGCAAGGTTTATCGCTGTCACAAAAATTGGGCGATCGCCAAAGTCAAGCTTTTTGCTCTAGCAGCCTCGGAATTGCTAAAATTGCTCTGGAAAATCCGGCTGGTGCGATCGAGTATTTGTTCGAAGGTTGGCAAGCTGCCCAATTTTCGGGCGATTTGTATCTCCAAGGTCTGAATTTGGCTTATTTGGCTCAAGCTTATTACAGCATGAACGAACTAGAACAAGCGATATTTGCTGGCTGTTTGGGGATGTATACTTTGGAGCAAATTGGGGCGGCTGAGTGGCGTCAATCGGCTGGTTTGCTGACAATTTTGCGGGGACAAATGGGGCCGGAAGCTTTTAAAGAATCTTTGGCAAAAAGTCGCTCGAATATCATTCCGGCGATCGGTGTCGATGGCTACGATTACATCCCCGAGTTGCTCGAAAAATACCAACAATCTATTTGAACAATCTAGGTTTGTAGTGAGGATTTTAGTTCTTTATTTTCTGAGGACTCAAGTCCTGACTACAAACCTAATTACTTTACTACAAACCTAATTACTTCTCGACTATCACCGGCGTGCCAACTGCGACTTTCTCAAATAAAGCTTGGGCATCTTTGTCGAACATTCTCACACAACCGTGAGAAGCAGCTCGCCCGATCGAGTCTAGAGTCGGAGTCCCGTGAAAACCGATGACATTCTTGCCATCCGTCCAAAACCCGATCCACCTAGTCCCCAGCGGATTGTCTGGCCCGGCCGGCACAAGTTCTCCCGTCCAAGGATGCTCCCAAACTGGATCTTTAATCATTTGCATGACTTTAAAGCTGCCCGTGGGAGTTTCCCAGCCCTGTTTCCCCACAGCAACCGGGAAACTCGCTTGCACCTTATTTTTGCGGTAAACATAGACGCGGCGTTCTCGCAATCTCAGCACTAAACGCACTTCCTCAACTGGATTTTCTGGAGCTTTTGGTTCCTGGGGAATATACCGAAACGGTTCCCCTAGGGGCGGCAGTTCTGGGGCTGGGAGATTCGGCAATTTTGCCTCGGATTTTGAGCGCTGCGGGGCGACATCCCTATTGCTTGCATTACTACCAACAGATTGAGCTGTCGCCCGCTGCTGTAGGGCTACAGACAGCGCCGCTGCACTCAAACTCAGGACGATTAACTTGTTAAATAAAAATTTGCTGTTCACCATTTGTTTGTTCGCTAAACTCCTCACCAGCAGTTCCTACAAAGTTCCTCTCTAATTATCCGCCAACTGCACCCAATCTGAAATTTTGTCCGATGGCTTTTTGACTGTAAATCCGCGACCCTGTTTTTAGCTTCAATTCCCCAAATTATAACTTGTAACTTGGTTTCGCTCCTGCAACAAAACGATCTAACTTTACCTCTGGGTAATTTGATTTTTGAGTTGCGGGAGGATGGCGATCGCAAATTGAAACTGTGGCGCAGCGACATCCGGCAAGCACCTCTGTCTTTTGGCAGTAGAGTTTCCCGCCCAGCAGCAACAGTTAGGTGTCAAAAAAACCGAAACGGTCGATCGAACAAACTCAATATATCACGCCAACACCGAGAGAGATGCCAAGCGCTGAACATATTGTAAATCGGGAACTTTTGATCTAAAATTTAG
>NZ_JADEWV010000343.1 GCF_015207455.1 Microcoleus sp. LEGE 07076 | reverse complement strand
CAATTGGCCTTCCCAGGGCATTGGGCATTAATCTTGCTTCTTCCCTATTGCTTCAGAATTACCAAGGCGAACCGATCATGGTAAAAGCAGCCCAATAATAGGGATGGGACAAATTTCGATCGCCCCTAGCGGCCAACTCCGACGGCAAAGGCAGAGCTTGATTGTTGCCCGATCGTACCAAATAACCGTTTTGCAACCGCACATCCCCCCGCAGCATCGCCAACTGCGCTTGACGCAAAGCCTCAGCCTTAATCGGCGCGGTGCGTAACTGCTGGTAAAACTCAGTCATCAGCCCCAAAGTACCCGCATCTGACACATACCACAAACTCGCCAAAGCCGACTTTACCCCCGCGTGCACCGCCAACCCGGCAAACCCCAACTCAGCTTGTTCGTCGCCCACCGCCGTAGTGCACGCACTCAAAACCAACAACTCCACCTGCGGGTTGGACAACTTCAACTCACTCAACTGATTCAACCGCAACTTAGTATCCCAAAACTGAATGTAAGAATTTTCGGCACCCCCAGGCTGAAAATCGCCGTGAGTAGCTAAATGAATAATTTTGTATTGCGGTTGATTGCGCTTGTCCTTCAAATTTGCCAGAGTAAAAGCTTCATTGAGAAAAGACGAGCCGGGCCAAATCTTGCCCACAATTGTCGATATTTCCAGCGGCACCGCAGGCAAAGGATTTTGATCGTATTTGGCCGGAAATTTCGACGCACCCATCGCCAAAACTTCAGAATCCTTAACATCGGCATAGCGAGTATCAGTCAAACTCAAACTGGGAATCAGCCCCAAACTGTACTTTTCTACCAAAAACTGTTTGCCGTCAAAAAGAGCAGCCAAAGGCAAAGTTCGCAAACCCGCATCCATCGAAAACACCAAGGTATCTATCTTGTTAGCCTCCAATTCCGGTTGCAGCGGTGCAATTAACCACTGGTAAAGTTCCCGGGCAGGTTGCTTGTAATCAGTAGCATTCAATCTCCTAGGAGTTCTCACAGCATTAGTGAATTCTTTAGCAACTTGCAAAACAGTGGAGCGATTCGCAGCCACGCTTTTAAAAACACTTTTGCCGTCGGGCAAGAATAACACAAGTTCTAAATGTTGCTCTTTCGCCCACACGTAAATAATGGCGGGTTTAACTCCGGTCAAGCGATTGACGCTGCTGAGAGTATCTCGAATACTTTGCTGCGTGACTGATTTTTGACCGAGATTTCCGCCAAAGTAATGTTCAAATTCCTGGCCTTGAATTCTATCTCTTTGCTGCACTGCGTCGATCGGACTTATGGGGATCGCACTCGATCGAGCAATCTCAGGAACCCTGGCATTCTCGACACTTTCTACACTCACCGCACTCGCTGGCTTCTGTGCCGCACTCGCCCCGCTGCCGTTTTCTGTCGCTGCTGGCGTACCCAGATTGTCTTTTAACACCCGCGACGACAGCAGTAGCGAGGTGGGGCTACCAGTCTCGTTCGACCCCGCCTCAACAGGCGCAGCAGCAGGCTCTGGCGAGACATTTGCGGTACTGCTCTTGGGAACAGGCGCTGCTGGGATCTGAGTGACAATTTGTTGAGAACTGCCTGTAGTTTTCAGTTCCACACTGGTAGTTGGTGCCGGACTCGGCACGATCGACAGCCGCACAGCAGTTGGGGAAGCCGCGGCGTTCGACTTCGAGCTTGCCGGCGGCACAGCCGTCGCCTTGCAGTTTCCTGACGGGCAACTGCTTTGCAGCAAACTCAGCGAACCCGATCGCACCTGCCCGTCTGTAGAAATGCTAACGTTCGGCGCGCGATCTTCGGCAGCCGTTGCGGTTCCTGCCGCCCGAAACACTCCTCCGGCATCAATTGCCACATCGCCTCCGGTATTGCCGCGAGCTTTGATCGAAACAACTTCAACATCTTTCTTTCCGTTAATCTCGATCGAACCGGCACTTCCGGACTCCGAACTCGAATTGAGCGCCCCTGTCACGATCTGGCCGGGCGCGGTGATCGAGATATTTCCGCCGCTTTTGGCACCGAAAGCATTGACGTTGCCAGCTTCTACCGCACCGCTGCTGCGGATTTTGACATCGCCTCCCGCCCCGAGCGCCGATCGAGATGAAACAACACCAACAGTTACATTACCCTGACTGCTAGCGATGTCGATCCCAGCATTCGAGGTAACGTCTCCGACAGCGACAGTACCGGCGAT
The DNA here is from genome assembly GCF_015207455.1 of Microcoleus sp. LEGE 07076. Classification (GTDB taxonomy): domain Bacteria; phylum Cyanobacteriota; class Cyanobacteriia; order Cyanobacteriales; family Microcoleaceae; genus Microcoleus. The sequence goes on along the minus strand of NZ_JADEWV010000343.1, from coordinate 2,009 downwards.
CAGAGAAATTGTGGCGTTATCGGTGCCGGCGATCGCACCCGTTCCCGCGATCGCACCCGCGCCAAAAGGCGATCGGACTGTGGTCGGATCTTGAAATGTCAAAGCCGCCGCTGGCGCTGAATTTGAGGTTGAATTTGAGGCTGCTGTTGCCGCACCAATAGTTATCAAACCGCTACCGTCAGCGCGGCCGATCGCGATTGAAGCAAACCCGTTCCGCAGCGAGTTCAATTCCGCAGCAGTCAAGTCCAAAGCCTCTGTGTCATCCGCACCGGCCACAGTAATATTCTGAGCCGGAGCGGACGGTTGCAGCACCAGATTGCCGTTGCTGGCGATCGAATTCTTACCCCCGGTCAAATCAATTTCGTTGCCTGTCAGAGTAATATTTCCCCCTGTTTGCGAGCCGCCAGCTTCGATCGAGCCTGCACTCACTCCCCCGCGGGCTGTCAGCGTCACATTCCCCGCGCGATCGCCCCTAGTGTCGATCGCCCCAGCAGTCACCGTGCCATCTGCGGTGACGATCGCATCACCCGCCGACGTGCGCGGCACTTTAGAATTGACAGAAGTGGTGATGCTGGGCGGAGTTCCAGTGCGTAACTGACCCGTTGTCACATTCCCCGCTGTGCTCTTGATGCGAATTTCTTGATTGTTGGTAGTGATATTTCCGATGCGGATATTGCCGTCAGCTTTGAGATTAATTGAGGCATCGTCTGCCCCTGTCAGGGAACTTGTGGTAGTGATTGTTCCCAAACCCGCCGGCGACTGAATAATTAGCGGGTCATAAAATGTGAAATCCTGAGCAATCAAAATCGCACCGCTACCGTTGCTGCGGCCGATCGTAATTCCCGCAAACCCATTTTGCAGACTTGCGAGGTCGTTTGCTGTCAGATTCAAATAAATATTAGTACCGACATCTCCTAAACCGCCGATCGCAATATTTTGATCCGGATTCCAAGGTTGCAGTACCAAAAAGCCGGTGCCGCTGACCGAATTTTTGCCACCAGTCAAATTAATTTCATTACCCGTCAAAGTAATGTTTCCCGAACCGCCTGCGATCGAGCTCACTTCCAGAACGCTGCGAGCCGTCAAAGTTACATTTGCCGCCGATTTAGAACCGCTAGCATCAAGTTTTTGGGCCGTGACGTTTTGACCTTCGAGCAAAATATTGCCGCTGGTACCGCTGCTAGAATTAGATGCCGAAATATTGTTAGCAACCGTTGTTCCCGGACTAATCAAACTAATATTTCCGCCGTTGCTCGACAAATTGCCCGCCGTAATTTGACTGCCGGAAATGGCGATCGAGCCACCAGCCGTGCTAATTGTATCGCCAGCATTCATCGAAAAAACACCCGCCCCGCTGCGATCGGCATCTGCTCTCAATGTCACCGAACCAGTAGTGGCCGCAAAGCTCAACTTATTCTCCGCCAAATCAGCAATTTTAATATCGTTGAGCGCTTCGAGAACCACATTTGCCCTCTCCGACAGACTTTCCAAAGCTCTTGTGGAAATTCTCAGCGAAGGAGCGGAATTGTTTTGCCCTCCCGGTGGAGTTCCTGTTGCCAAAATATTATTGTTAGCAATAATTTCCGCATCACCCGCCGCTTCTGCAGCATCTGTAATTAAAATATTCTCCGGATCGAGCAGCAAAGTCCCCAAACCGTTTGTGCCGGAAGTATCGACATTACCGTTAAAAATCAATCTTTGCTTGCCCGAAACTTCCACAAACCCGCCAATACCGCTGCTGACGCCAGTTGTAGAAATGCCCGTCGCACTGATGCTGCCCAAAAATGCTGTTGTATTGTCCGCCCAGACAAAAACTCTGCCACCGTTGCCGGACTTTGTGGCGTTGGCAGCGATCGAACTTTTGCCATCCACATAAGTCATCATCGCATTCGGCACAGTTCCCTTACCGCGGTAATCTCCCCCGATCCGCACCGTTCCGCCGCCCTTGCCCCCCGAAGCCTCAATCTTCGCTCCAAACAGCCCTACCTTCTCGCCCAACACGTTCACGC
>NZ_JADEWV010000342.1 GCF_015207455.1 Microcoleus sp. LEGE 07076 | reverse complement strand
AACTGGGAGAACGCCTCGATCGCCACCGCAAACGAGTCCAAACCACTCACCCCGAAGTCACCATCACCGGGATGTACAACCTCCTCGAAAAACTCCGCAAAGCCCAACCCCTCGACGACAAAGACAAAGCCTTCAACCAAAAAGCCCTAGTCTCCACCCTCAAACAAATCCACGACGAACTCGATCGCGCCGTCTTTGCCGCCTATGATTGGGAACCAACCCTCACCGACGACCAAATCCTCGAAAACCTCGTCACCCTCAACGCCCAACGCGCCGAAGAAGAACGCAACGGACACATTCGCTGGCTGCGTCCCGACTACCAAGCCCCCGGCGAAACCTACATCCAACCATCCCTTGCAGGTATCACCACCGAAACCGAAATCGCGATCGCCCCCACGGAACAACAACCCTTTCCCAAAACCCTGAAAGAGCAACTTTCTGCCATCCGCGACTTATTTCGCACCCAAAGCGGCGAATGGACGGCCGCCCAAGTCACCGCCCATTTCAAAGGCGCAAATCGCAAACAAAAAGTCATTCTCGACTGTCTAGAAAGCCTCGAAGATTTGGGGATTTTGCTCAGTCATGCGGAAAATGGGATGACGTTTTGGCATTTGGCGGAAGTTGGAAAAGCTGGGTAAGCTTTGCTTGGCAATTGTTAGCAAAAAGATTAAAATAAATTATAGAGTTACGCCCAAAAATTTTCCATGCCTCCCGAAGAACTCCTCCTACAATACTGGCGCGAACTTGCCCCCGCCGATCGCGCAAAAGTCCTTCAGTTTACCCAAGCTCTAGCGCTCAAATCTTCACCTGAATTTACCCCCAAAACACAACTCGGTCAAACCCTGTGGAATCTTCGCCAACGGGCGATCGCCAACGGTATGAAACTCCTCAATGAAGTGGAGTTAGAGCAAGAAATTGCCGATCGTCGAGGTGGCTACGGTGTCTGGTAAACTAACTTATCTGGATTCAGGTGTTCTAATTAGTGCATTTCGGGGCGAACCTTCCATCAGCATTCGTGCCGCACAAATCTTAGACGATGACACCCGACAATTTGTCACCAGTGGGTTCGTTCAACTAGAAACTCTGCCCAAAGCACTTTATAACAAACAACTCGAAGAAGCAGAATTCTACGAAGCCTTCTTCAGTTCAGTAACGGTTTGGGCAACCGATTTAGAAAACATTTTGAAAAATGGCGATCGCATTGCTCGTACTTATGGATTAGCCGCAATGGATGCACTGCACATTGCGGCCGCACTCTCCGTCTATGCTGAAGAATTTATTACAACTGAAAAACTAACGAAGCCCATGCACCGAGTCACAGAGCTGGTAGTCATCTCGATTGCGATCGAGTAATCCCTTACAATGACGGGATTTGCTGTAAATTAGTTACTTTACGAGAGCCGATTAGCGATCAAAAAATTCCAGTTTTAGGGAAAATAAGCCGACGCGGATTGAACAATGGATCGACTAGATTATTATCGCCAGTGCATCGAAAAGTTACTGCTAGAATCGGGTGAAGATCCGCCGGTTAATGGTGAGATAGAAGTAGAATTTGTTTTTGACAAAGAACGCGATCGCTATCTGGTTATCGATTTAGGATGGAATGAACATGACCGTATTTATAACTGCTTCATTCACTTAGATATCAGAGATGGAAAAATTTGGATTCAGCGCAATCAAACCGATCGCAGTTTTGCTGATGAATTAGTACAAATGGGGATTGCCAAAGAAGAGATCGTGTTAGGAGTCCAGCCTCCCTATGCGCGAGAGTATACAGGGTTTGGAGTTGCATAGGAAATTGCCTCTCCATTGCTATGTCCAATCCTCCAAAACCAGTCCCGGCACTTGTGCAAAATCTTGTCGATTTCGCGTCACTAAAATTGAGTTGTTAACCAAAGCAATGGACGCAATCCGCAAATCTTGTGTCCCAATTCGTATTCCCTGACGGCGCAGCCCCAAATATTGCTCGTAAGCTGACTCGGTAAAATCCAGAACGAGAAAATCGTTGAGAAATTTAACAGCCGATCTCAAGCCCACATAAGCCCAAGTTAAGCGTTGATTCTGTCCGGGTTGCGAAGCTTGACGAATTGCATTAAACCAGCCCTGAATCAATTCCTCAACGTTGATGACAGTAATAGCAACATCGCTGGTATGGAGAGTTTCAAAACGTTGCAATATAAGTGGATTAGAGTGTTGCAGTAGTGTGATATGGTCGGTATCGAGAATATATTGAGTCATAGAGTCTCAGACTCAGGAAAATCGATATCGGCATTTCGATCGCGCCGATAGGTTTGAACATATTCCGTGACTTCATTCAGCAACGGATTACATCTCAAAAGAGGTGAAACATTCAACATCGGACGCGCCTCATACCAAGCAATCCGATCGTCTATTTCTGGCTGATTGTCCAGATAAAAGCTAATCGCATCAAAAACTTGAGCAGCCGTCACGAGTTGAAGTAACTTCTGTGGGATTTCTTCAGGCTTTATTCCCGATTTCCAAAACACCACAATATCCCGTACAGTAACTTGAGTGTCTGCAATAATCGGTTCCCCCTGCAAAACTTCAGGATTGCGGGTGACATAGCGAGAAATGCTTGTAGGAGACAGCGAACTAATCATAACGACCTCATAAGACAATGTAAACCTGTCTTCATCTTAGCGTAGTGGACAGAAGATGCCCGCGTTCATTATTGTTTCGTTCATTACGAACCTTTTTTATTATGGTAATCGCCCGGACATGATATTACGATAAAGATCCAGGAAACGGAGAAATAGTCTCGCAAAATGTCCTGATTGTCATTTTCCTACCTAAATCCTGAGCTAATAAATCGATACCGTCAATAACTCGCTCTGGTTCTGCAATACTTAAAATATCATAGCATTTTTCCCGATAATCGGGACGCTCTTGGAAATACTGAATCGCTCGATTTAGCGGTTTCATAACTTGATAAGCTGCTTCAGCTTTGTCGATCGCCTCTTGGGGAATCGGAGTCGCTAACCTTTGAATTGCCAAGTCGATTAAATCTCTAGAGTTTACCCGATCGCTCGGCCATCGATCGGCATTTGCTAACAGCTTTTCTGCGATACTATCGATTTGATTCAAGCAAGGAACAGGCGACCAATTAGGATAATTTGGTTCGCCAAACTGAATTCGCCCTTCACAAACCATCTCGAATTTAATGGTAGTGCCATCCACAATAACTGGAAATCTGATGCCGTATTGGTTTGATTGAATATCGTTGGGGAGAAAAATGCGATCGCGATTAGCAAATATCGCATCATAGCCTGCTGCTGCAACTTTTCGGCGCAGGAGACTGTAGCCACCATCCATCGGACACATAAAGTCAATATCCTGGCTTAACCGATATTCCTCATGTTCCATACTTATCAGGGTTCCGCCAAAATAAGCGCGACATTCCTGTAAAAAATTGACATTCAACTGGCTGAGTACAGTTAATATTTTTTGATGAATTTCGCGCTTAAACATTGGTTGCAAATTTACCCGTTTTTCTGTTTTTTGTGGCTGACCAATGCTTAATAGTTCCGCTACCAGCCAAGATTGATAGTGTTGGCTAATTTGTTGAATAAAAATTAGTTCCTCAGAGTTGGGTTCTCCCAATACTCCCCAATAATGCCAGCCTGATTCGTAGCGACATAGCATTTCCTTGAAACTCAGATTTTTTACATTAGCAATTTGCCAGCATATAGCCTGAAGAAATGGCAGTTCGGCGGGAATTTTAAATGCAGTTGCTAATTCTTTATCGTTCATCTCTCCGATCTCTTCCTCTGTGTTCTCTGCGCTCTCTGCGGTTAAATCATTCCTATTTAATCGGAATTACCCCTTAACAACCGCCCACTGCGTCACCGGTGCAAGCGGCTTCCAACCCAGAAAAGAACCGATCGCACCAACACGCTGAATCCCAATTCTAATCAACTCTCCGCCGTACAAAGAATGCCATTGCAGCACCGTAAGTTCGCTCTCAATCGTCACCGCATTAACCACCAATCGCCCGCCCTCACCCAAAGCATTCCAACAAGTTTCTAGCAAAGCTTCTGCGGTGACACCGCCACCGATGAAAATTGCATCCGGTTGAGGCAAATTTACCAAAGCAGCGGGCGCTTCTCCGTCAACAATTTTGAGTTCAGGAACACCTAAATTAGAGGCATTTTCAGCAATATATTCCAGTCTAGTTGGATGGCGCTCGATCGCGATCGCCCGACAACTCCGATGACTCCGCATCCACTCAATCGCGATCGAAC
>NZ_JADEWV010000041.1 GCF_015207455.1 Microcoleus sp. LEGE 07076 | reverse complement strand
GGTTTATGTAACCCGTATGCAAGTTTGAAAGCTATTAGCGAAGTGAACCCCTACAAATTCTTGAGAATGGTGCAATATCTCAGTGTTAACGGTTGACGGTTAGCTACAAGATGTTGTTTGGCAAACTGATAAAATCAGCACTGCTCAAAGTTGTTGCACCCGCTGCGTTAACTGTTCCCAAAACAACAGCTAAAATTCGATCGCCATTATTGGAACTAAACTTGACCAGAGTTGCGTCTGCGCTACCGTTACCGTCAGTATCAAACGCTACCAGTGCAATATCTGTGGCAGAAAGTCCGCCTGTGAGCCCGATTTTATCACCTTCAGCGGCATTGAAATCAACCAGTATATCGGCTAAAAATAGATTAGCCACTGAACTCGCTGTTTCAGGTCTAAATACATAGGTATCAGCGCCATTACCTCCAATCAATGTATCGATACCGAAGTCGCCACAAAGAAAATCATCGCCGTTGCCGCCAATCAACAAATCTTGACCTTTTCCTCCCCGCAAAGTGTCGTTTGCGTCGCCTCCATCGATAACATCGCTGCCTCTGTTGCCTGTGACACTATCGTCGCCGCTTCCTGCAAAAATTCGATCGAACCCGCTGCCACAACTAATAACATCGCTGTCGCCGGTGCCCAGCCAATATCCGTCGCCGTTGCTGTCGTAGGTGACAGTTAATGCCCCAGGATAGTTTTCTGGAGCTGTAAATTCTGGAACTCTTGCTGTGTAAGGATTGCTGTTGTTGGGATTGTTAACGGGAAGTGCGGGCAAATTGCTGTTAATGTTATCTGTTGGCTCAGAAACGATCGTACTCTCCCCGCCAGCACCCGTACTGTCTGGAGAAAAATTAGAAAAACTTGAATTGCTAGAAGTGCCGCCACTCAACGAATCAAGCGTTGCACCGTCATTATTTGACGGTATTGGTATTGGTATTGGCGGTGGTATTGGTATTGGCGGTGGTATTGGTATTGGCGGTGGTATTGGTATTGGCGGTGGTATTGGTATTGGCACTGTGATATTAATTACCGGTGCAGAGTCGGTAGCAGCCCCAGCAGGTGCTGGTACTGGAGTTGGAGTTGGTGTTGGTGGTGCTGGAGTTGGTGCTGGTGGTGTTGGAATTGGCGGTGGTATTGGAGTTGGTACTGTGATATTAATTACCGGTGCAGAGTCGGTAGCAGCCCCAGCAGGTGCTGGTGTTGGAGTTGGAGTTGGTGTTGGTGGTGCTGGAGTTGGTGCTGGTGGTGTTGGAATTGGCGGTGGTATTGGAGTTGGCACTGTGATATTAATTACCGGTGCAGAGTCGGTAGCAGCACCTGCTGGGGCTGGTACTGGAGTTGGCGCTGGAGTTGGCGCTGGAGTTGGTGCTGGAGTTGGCGCTGGAGTTGGCGCTGGAGTTGGTACAGAAGCAGTGGCGCTAGCAGTCGGCGGAGTATCTAAACCGCTGCTAGCTGAAGCGCTCGCACTGCTGGAAGTGCCACCGGGAGCCGATGCTGTTTGAGTGCTGCTGCTGCTCCCTGTCGGAGAAGTCGCTGTCGCACTGCTGCTACTGCTCGCACCGCTGCTGTCTCCTAACGGCGCTGGTGCTGGTGCGGGCGCTGGTGCGGGCGCTGGTGCTGGTGCTGGTGCGGGCGCTGGCGCTGCTGGAACCGAAGCTGTGGCGCTAGTAGTTGGGGGCGCGGCTGTAGAAGCACTCGCTGCAGCGCTGCCGCTGCTAGATGTACCCCCCGCAGCGTAAACAGTCTCGCTGCTGGTACTGCTTCCAGTCGGGGAAGTGGCTGTCGCGCTGCTGGTACTGCCCGCACCGCTGCTATCGACAAAGGAACTAGACTTGCTGGAACTGCTGCTGCCGCCACCAGAGTTATTCGCCGCCAGCGAATTCAAGGTGTTTAAACTATTGCTGTTTCCAACAATATTATTTAATGGCTCAGGAGCTAATGAATCTAAGGAAGGCATTGCGATTTATCTCCTTTTACCTGTATGGCTGTCCCGCTGATTTTTTATTAAATTTGATTGAGCCATCACCATCACCATCAAAACGCTTTGTTAAAATTTAAACCCACCTAACACTCGCCCCAAATGTAGCATTTTTCAATTGGTAATTACAGCCTAATAATCACCTTGATGCCAATTATTATTGCTGATGCAACTGCCAACTGCGATCGCAAATTATTAGGGCTGACCGCTAGAGATGAACAAATATCTGCTATCGTTCAAGTATACAGAATAACTGTTTCCTGTGCGAGCGTAAGAGTTCGCAGTAGCTGAGGCTTCAGTAAAAGCCATATAACGACTAACGGAGACCTTTATGTAAGTGTTTGCCAGAGTCGAGGTATTTTCGCCAATCGCAAAAGCATTAGCGTCAGCACTGCCAAATCCATAGGTAGCAAAAGTGTGAGCGCTACCAGTCGCGCACGTATAACCAGCACCTATAAGCTTGCTCGCTCCCAAAACTGCCTCTACATAATTTAAATCATCAATGATCATGTTTTTTGCACAACAAATTTTAGTGGCTGCTTACCTGAATGTTAGAAAGCGAGCCAGCCAAAGCCATTAAGAAGACTGGACGGTTGAAACTTGGTTTATACAAGCTTGTGTTTGGCGTGCGGTTTCAACCGCCGTCTGCTCAATCGTGTATTGACCTATACTGCAATTCTTGCATTGCTCTATATAGGTGGCTTTTTGACTGCTTCTGTGTACTATTGTTAGCACCAACAGAAGCTAAAACCTGAAGTAGCTGCGATCGAAGTACCGCCAGAGGAAGAGCTGTAAGGTGTGGTTTCTGCGTTGTTGAAGGTCTGAGTCACAGTGCCGGGGCCGTAGGCGGACGCTTTGGATTCAGCAGTGGCTGCATGACCGTAAACATACACGTTGGAGCTGATGTATTTATTCAGGTTGAAATACTCGTTGAACTGCACGTTCGAGTAGTCGTAGCCTAGGTCAAAACCGCCGTGGAGGCTGGTGGATTCTGAAACGTTTTCGATATGGTTCAGGTCTGAGATAATCATGGTTTTTTTCCGCGACATTCAATGTAGTTTGTGTAAAGAGTGCAGATTTGTTCGAGGAGTTTAAACTGTAGTTACCGTGAGGGTTTTACTGGCTGTTTGACGGTCAAACTGCTGCGGCGGGCGTGATGCTTGACTAAGTTTAAACTCCTAGATGAGCAAGAGTCTGGCTTGACTGTTGTGATTACCAGTAGTAGTAGAAACCTGAAGTAGCTGCGATCGAAGTACCGCCAGAGGAAGAGCTGTAAGGTGTGGTTTCTGCGTTGTTGAAGGTCTGAGTCACAGTGCCGGGGCCGTAGGCGAACGCTTTGGATTCAGCAGTGGCTGCATGACCGGAAACATACACGTTGGAGCTGATGTATTTATTCAGGTTGAAATACTCGTTGAACTGCACGTTCGAGTAGTCGTAGCCTAGGTCAAAACCGCCGTGGAGGCTGGTGGATTCTGAAACGTTTTCGATATGGTTCAGGTCTGAGATAATCATGGTTTTTTTCCGCGACATTCAATGTAGTTTGTGTAAAGAGTGCAGATTTGTTCGAGGAGTTTAAACTGTAGTTACCGTGAGGGTTTTACTGGCTGTTTGACGGTCAAACTGCTGCGGCGGGCGTGATGCTTGACTAAGTTTAAACTCCTAGATGAGCAAGAGTCTGGCTTGACTGTTGTGATTACCAGTAGTAGTAGAAACCTGAAGTAGCTGCGATCGAAGTACCGCCAGAGGAAGAGCCGTAAGGTGTGGTTTCTGCGTTGTTGAAGGTCTGAGTCACAGTGCCGGGGCCGTAGGCGGACGCTTTGGATTCAGCAGTGGCTGCATGACCGGAAACATACACGTTGGATCTGATGTATTTATTCAGGTTGAAATACTCGTTGAAATACACGTTCGAGTAGTCATTTCCCAAGTCAAAACCGCCGTGGAGGTTGGTGGATTCTGAAACGTTTTCGATATGGTTCAGGTCTGAGATAATCATGGTTTTTGTCCTTGTAATTGAGCGTTAGTTGAGAGGTTGTTTGAGACAACCTTGTTCTGTTTTCGATGTACCTAATATATCTGGACTAATTAGAGCTGTGTTGCCAATTTGGCAGATTTGTGGAAATTAAAATGTAAAGTAAACTTCATGAATATTTGTGAATAGTTTGTTCAAAAGCTATAGAAAATCGATGTATTTTGACATACAAAAACCAGCCTCGTTTTAGAGTCTATTAACGAGACTGGAAGATTCTAGTATTGGGCCCAATTGATAACTTGTATAGACAAAGACTGCCCCTGCAAAACCCTAGAAATTATATCATTCCCGGTAACACCGGAATAATGTTGACTGTTGACAGTCAACAGTCAACAATCAACTCGAATTTACTATTCCGATGCTAACGGATTTAATATTACAGGTCAGTTTGTCTTCTTTTACCAGCTAACAAATTATCAAGTACGATCGCCACACCGTGTTGCCATTTTGGCAGATTTATCGGAAATCAGAATGTAACGATAACTTGATGAAATTTTGTTAAGCTCTGGGCCGAAAAATGTTGTGTGCCTACTGAAAAACCCGATCGCCCGCAGCTCCTTCAACCAAAAAATAGGTACACTCAAGGCTAGCGATCGGGTTATGTTTCGAGCAACTAATTTATTGGCCCGCCAAATTAAACAAACGTGTCTTAAATCCAGCAAAAAATCCTTGATTTTGAACCTCAACCGTCGATGCCAAGATATTTTGCCCTTCAGGCTTGACTTCAGGTACAACACCTACAGTATCTGAGTGCAACTCGCTAAAAACCTCAGTTGCACAACCACCTCGAACTCCGGCTCGTTTTTCCCTCACAACTTCCACATAATCTAAATCCGCAATTTTGCTAAGCGCCGACTGAGTTTCCGATTTCCTCGTTTGGGTATTTTCCTTGAGCAAGCGGTTAGAAGTGCGGTAGGGGATATAGTCGAGAGGGTTGTAACCCGTGCACCGCAAAAGTAAAAAACAAGCCCAAGAATACTTTCCTGCCAGAATCGCTGAAATTATCTCATCTAATTGTTCGGGTTTAATTCCAACTTGGGAATGATTGGCAGAATGGTTAAATTGCGAATTCATCGTTTTATCCTATTTTGCGTAAATTAATTGACTGTTGACTGCGGTTTGATCGTTCGGACTTTAGTCCTTCTTTTTGCGGACTAAAGTCCGAACGATCAAACCTGAGAGGGGGAGAGGGGAGAATTTTGCTTTCTCTCTCGAACTACTAACTAATGACTAATGACTAATGACTAATGACTACAAACTCATGCCGCCTTTTTGTAGTTGCTTGAGCGGATCGAGCAAAATGTCGGCTATGGAGCGCTGGCGGATGACAATTTCAGCCGTAGCTGTCTGGCCAGCTTTGAGTTTCCAGGTTTGATTGTTGGCTTTCACGGAGTCTCGATCCATACTCACTTCCACCCGGTAAACAACACCCAATCGCTCGTCTGTCTTGGCATCTGGCGAAATCGATACAACTTTTCCCGGCATCACGCCGTAATTTTGATAGGGAAAAGCATCGAATTTGACTTGCACCGGCATTCCGGTTTTGACAAATCCTGCTTCTCGGTTCGGCAAACTGACTTCCAACACTAGCGGAGCCTGATTCGGAGTCATTTCTGCAATAGTTTGGCCCGGTTGAACTACTTCGCCGCTGTTGTGAATGTTGAGTGCGGAAATCACTCCGCTGACTGGTGCGTAGAGAAATCTTTGTTTGAGCTTGTTTTTGGCTTGAGCGAGGAGGGTTTCGGTTTCGGCAATTTTGGATTTGACTTGGTTTAATTCCATTTCCAACTGCTGAATTTTTTGCTGTTTTTCTAACTGCATTTGGCGCCCTGCTGCTTGTTTGCTGGCGGCTTCGGCTTGCAGTCGATCGACTTCTGCGAGTTGTTCGGTTAATTGGCCTTGCATTTTGCCGATCGAACTGGTGCGATCGCGCAAACCTTGCTCGACTTCAAACAGCCTTTCCTTAACCTGAGTCGCCTCAGAGAGTTGACTCCTGATCGCAGCACTTTGTCTGTCGCGCACGGTTTGTTCGACCTCAAATACTCGATCGTCAGCCTGAGTTTTTTCCCCCAACTGGCTTCTAATCACCGCATTTTCGCTTTCTCGCAGAGCTTCCTCAGCTTGAAACAAGACATCTTTTGACAGCGCCCCCTCATCTACCAAAGGTTTGAGACGCGCGATCCGCTCTTTGTGAGCAGCCACTTTTGCTTGCAATTGTGTCACCAAATCTTGACTCTTATTTTGCAGCGGTTTCACCCGATCGCGCCTCGCCTCGCCAGAAGTGACATCACTTTTCAGTTGCGACAACAGATTTTGTGCCTGCTTTTCCAGAGGTTTGAGCTGTGAGTGCCGCGCTTTCTGAGACACTACATCTGCTTGCAATTGCTCGATTTGAGACTGCGTGGTGGCCGAGGAAGCCCGAGCACGAGCGATCGCAGCTTCGGCCCCCCGCTTGTCTGCAGCAGCAATCGCTTGGCTCGCTTCTGCTTCCAGTTTAGTTCGATCGATCGCACTCATCTCTTGCACCAATTGAATCCGATAAGCGCCCAGAATTTGATCGAGACGCTCCACCTCGCTTTGGGCAGTGGACGGGTCTAATTCCGCCAATAATTGTCCAGTTTTGATTTTTTGACCTTCTTTGATCGCGAGGTTAATAATTTTTCCCGTCTCCGTCGGGTGAATTTTGTAAACATCTCCTTTGGGAACTAATTTGCCCTTAGCGTGACCAACCACGTCAATTTTACCCAAAGTTGCCCACGCTCCAAAAGCTACGCAAAAAACCAGTCCTCCTAATATCAACCGCTGGGAAAAAGATACTGGTGGCTGGTCTAGTACCGAGTGCAGAGAAGCAGACCAATTGTCAGCATCAGGCTGCTGAAACTTGGCAATAGTGATAGCCTCATTAGTTTGAAAAGAGCGATTTTGAGATGGAACGACTTCTAAAGAGCGGTCTTTTTTTCTGTCTTCTTTTTCTGACCTTGAAGCTACGCCTCCATAGACTTCACCTATTTCATCTGCAGCGCGGCCTAATTCTTTGACATCTTCTGAAAACATTATATTTCCTCCAAGTTAGTCTGTATGACTGTTGGCAGTTTGTAGTGGGCAGTTGTTAGGAGTCAGGAGTCAGGAGTCAGTAAAAATTATCTTTAGCCTTGTGTTGGTTGCTAATGACTAATGACTAATGACTAATGACTAATGACGCTTGAGAGTGGGCACGCACCATCCACCGCCCCTACTGACTAATAACTAATGACTAATAACTAATGACTAATGACTAATGACCAATGACTTAAAGATCCAGTTGTTGCTGAGCAAGGTGATAGTAAAGTCCGCCTTCAGCCATCAATTGGTCGTGGTTGCCTTGTTCGGCTAAAATGCCTTTGTCGAGAACCAAAATGCGATCGGCATTCCGCACAGTAGACAATCGGTGAGCGATCACAAACACAGTGCGATCGCGACTAATGCGAGCCAAATTTTGCTGGAACCTGCGCTCAGACTCGGTATCCAGCGAAGAAGTTGCTTCGTCCAAAATCAAAATTCGGGGATCGCCCAACAAAGCACGGGCGATCGCAATTCGCTGCCGCTGGCCCCCAGACAAACTCGTTCCCCTCTCCCCGACAGGAGTTTGATAACCGAGCGGCATATCTTGAATAAAAGCGTGAGCTTCTGCTAGCTTCGCCACTTCTACGGCCTCTTCCAAACTTGCAGAATCAGCCTCGTTTCCGTTTTTGTACAGCGTAATATTTTCCAAAATCGTTCCCGAAAACAAGAAACAATCTTGCGGCACAACACCCAACTGCACTCGCAGCGACTGCAAAGAAATGTGCCGAATATCGTGCCCGTCAACAGTCAGCCGCCCCTTTTCTGGATAATAGAAACCTTGCAGCAGCTTCACCAAAGTGCTCTTACCCGAACCGCTGCGCCCGACAATTGCCACAGTTTCTCCAGCTTGCACTTCAAAGCAAAGATTTTGCAGCGTATTGCGTTCTTCATCCTGAGCATAGCGGAACGAAACATTGTCAAACTTGACGCTTCCCTGAATGCGAGGCAGCACCAGCATTGGTTTGTAAGGACTTTCTTCAGGCTCTGCCGAGAAGACATCATCCAAACGCTCGATCGACACCAGCACTTCTTGAAACTCATCCCAAAGTCCCACCACCGAAAGCACAGGAGAAATCACGCTCCCGATCATCATATTAAAAGCCACAAATTGACCGATCGTCAGCTCATCTTGAATCACCAGCATTGCCCCGTACCACAGCAACGCCGTGCTGCCCAAAGTATTAATTCCACCCCCGATTACCTGCAAAGAATTCGCCAGTTTCTGCCCCCGGAATTTAGCATTAATCATGCAGGTTAATTGGTCTTCCCAGCGCCAGCGCATTTCTCGATCGGCAGCAGTTGCCTTAATCGTCGCCACCCCACTAATCATTTCCACCAAAGATGAATTTTGCTTTGCACCTTCCTTAAAAACCTCCCGCGACACTTGGCGCAGAAACGGAGTTGCCACCAAAGTCAAAATTACGATCGGCGGAATCAAAGCCAGCACCAACAAAGCCAGACGCCAGTTATAGTAAACCATCAGTCCGATGTAAACCACAGCCATCAAAGCATCCAGCCACGCAGTAATAGCTTGGCGAGTCAAAAACGCCTGAATTTTTTGATTTTCCTGAACCCTAGTCAAGATATCGCCCACCTGACGAGATTCAAAAAACTTAATCGGCAAACTGAGAGTGTGACTGATAAAACCGCTAATTAAAGTCAGGTCAATGCGGTTGGACAAGTAATCCAGCAAATACTGTCTCGTTGCCCCCAACAGCGATCGCCAAACACTAAACATCAGCAGTCCGATCGCAAAAACGTGCAGAGTGACTATGCTTTTGCTGACAACTACTTGGTCGAGAATTACTTGGGTAAATAGGGGAGTAACTAGCCCAAATATTTGGATCAAAAAGGACAAAATCAAAATTTGGGCGATCGCCGCGCGGTAGGGCCAGACTATGCCCACAAAATTTTTAATTTTAATCCCTTTATGTTCGCCACCCCGATTGCGATACAGTTCCGCTGTCGGGTCTAAAATTAGAGCGTACCCAGTCCAGTTTTCGGTAAAAGTTTTAATGCTCATCCACCGCTTTCCCGCCGCCGGATCTGCAACTAAAACCTGTTGATTCTTAAACCGATAAACTGCCACATAGTGATTGCCTTGCCAGTGAGCGATCCAGGGATTTTGATTGCGGAGCGGAGTTAAAGAAGCCCGCACCGGACGGGTTTGAAATCCCATCCTTTCCGCTGCTTTTGCCAGACTCTTGAGCGACGCGCCGCTGCGGCCGATTTCTGCCAATTCGCGCAAGTAATTCAGCGTAAATTTCTTACCCCAATATTCGCTAATCATGGCTAAGCAGGTGGCTCCGCAATCTGCTGCGCTCTGTTGTTGAATGAATGGGTGTCCGCTGCTCAACCAGCGCCGCCGCTTGGGTTTGGGAAAGCTAATGATTCCGGCTGCTGATTTTTGCCGATCGATCCCGATTAATTTTGAATCCTCAGTTTTTGAGCTACAACTAGCATCTTTAGCCGCCGTTACTGAGCTTAAAATCGGAGATTTGCGAATAATTTTATGGCGGGATTTGCTGTCGGAACTAATTGTGGATAAGGCGATTTCCCACTGTTCGGCGCTCACCTGATAAATTACCAGATTTGTTAGAGCTTTCCAGTCGCTCGGTACATCTGAATCTCCCCAGCTACTGCCGATTGCGGGCGGTGCTTCACCTTGAATTTGACCGCTGCGGAGCCAATAATGATTGGTGGATTTTTGGCAGTGTTCGGCGAGGGAAACTCCCGCCGGAATTCGGATTTCTTCTATGTCAGGAAGTAAGTGCGATCGCAAAAGCTGTTGTTGGTGGGAAGGGTGCGATCGCAAATCTGTTTGCGTCTTGAAAAAGATTGACCTGTGGATCTGTTGGAATGCTTGCTGCAAGTGCTGTTGCAGTTGTGGGAATTCCTCTAAAACTAGCTGCAATTTTCCTGCGTTTATGCGAGCGATTTCGCAGGTGCCGGCGGCAATTGCCCTGTAAGGCAGTCCGCTTTCAACAAATAGGTTGTCTGCCCCAAATACCGCTCCGAGTTCCAGTACCAGCACCGAAACTTCCTGCTGTTGAGACGCTTCTATTGCTAGCAGCCTGACTCTTCCCTGACAAACGAGATAAAAATTGCGATCGCTCTGTGCTTTTTCAACTAAATTGTTGGTACTATCCGGTGTTTGATATTGAGTAATTTCATCTCCGAGCTGAAATTCGCAAATTTCACAGGCTGTATTTAATTTTGCAACTAATGTCGGTTCTGCACCGATTTCCTCCAAGAGTTTGTGAAGAGCTGGAACAGTCTGCAATGAGGCTTGGGATCGATCGAAGTAATTCTGTACCCCTAAACTTTTTTTCATAGCTTTCCCTGTTGAATGTGTCTGTCAAATTTCTTGACCTATAACTAACCAGGTTATGCCCAATTTTTGTTTTTAGTGCAACCTAGCTGGCTTAAAAATCCTTGTTGAATTGTGCGGCTAAAACCTCTTATTTCAAACATTTTTTGACAACTTTGGGATGTCGGAATTCGTTTCTTAAAGTAAAGTGCGGTTATTGCGTAAGTGTTGTTTTCGCTGGTTCCAATCATAGCTTACCAAACGGCTATCATGGCTACAGTTTTACGGTCATCTTTACACAATCTTTATAATTTTGCGGATAATCCCGGAAAATTGTGAAGATTGTGTGAAGGAAATCGGACAAAGCTTCTGCCTTATACCCGTGAATACACGCATAAATCTTAATTAAATATTAAAAAGTTTTAATTCTAGATAATTGGTGCGTTCACAAAGGCTTGATGTAAAGAAATATTGCGAATTTGTAGTAATATTTCTAGAAATTAATTGAGAATTGAGCCTGGGTCATTGGTGACAAGTTAAGCTAAGAAAGCATTTGTCAATCAGCAATTATGCTCAACCTTTACTCGGATTTTGGGCATAAAACTGAGATTTGGGCGATCGAGGAATCATGCCGAGGGTGATATTTATACTTACTCCCTCTCAAATCGTGAATTTTCCACTCCTAAAAAAGCAGTTTTTTTGAGTAATATTACTGATTGACAAATGCAATTAAGTCTTAACTTGTCACCAATGCTTCAGGGCACTACCAGGAAAACACTGCCGGAATACCAACCAAAAGGCAAGCCAAATGCCAAAAAACTACCCCCAACGAATAGATTCATCCAAAATGCCGCCGTCTCTCGCAGTTCCAGTTTGTCTGATGTTTCTTTCATGATTTTATATTTAATCAATTTCCAGCTAATGTTATTAACATAATCAAACAAGCCCAAGTGAAAGTCAATTCATTAAATTCATTAATTAAGTTCATAAAAGTCATATTTGTATGTTTGGGGCGGGCAGGATGCCCACCCCACAAGAGTTTCAGGGAAATTGGCTGTTTCCCGATCGCACTTGGACACCATTCACAGACAGTACATTTCCAGATAATGTTAGGATCGCACAACAAGCAAGTGCGATCGACTTTGGTTAATTCTGATGTTTCTGTGCAACTATAAGTTTCATCATCTTATAACTCTGAAATTAAAAAATACCTTAAATTATGCAAATTACGATCGACCTTCCCGACAATCTCCCCCTGACTGAAGCCGATGTGCGGATAGAATTGGCGATCGTACTTTATCAGCAATACAGCCTCAGTCTCGATCGAGGCGCTCAACTCGCTGTAATGTCTGTGGACGACTTCTACCAACTATTAATCGATCGCAATATCGTCACCCCGCCCGCAGATGCCGATGACGAACCCGCCGAACTCATTCTAGCTAGCTTGCGTAACTCCGTGCAGCAAGTTAAAGAAGGCAAATTGCATCCTATTTCTGAACTGTGGAGTTGCACGTTCGAGTGTGCTTAAAAAAGCGATCGAATTCACAATCACGCTAGGCCGATCGGGCGTCATCCTAAAGTTTTATTAATCACTCTATCGGTCCCACTTACAGATAGACTCTGGCTTGAGAGGACAAGTCTTGGGTGCGATCGGATTTTCGCTAAGGTAGAGCTGCTTCAGATTAGTCAAGGATTCTAGCGGTTTGATGTCTGCGATCTGATTGTTGGGGAGGTAGAGCGAAGTCAGCTTAGTCAAGGATGCTAGCGATTTGATGTCTGCGATCTGATTGTTGTCGAGGCTGAGAACCTGAAGGTTAGTCAAGGATGTTAGCGGTTTGATGTCTGCGATCTGATTTTCGTTGAGGTAGAGTCCAATCAGGTTAGTCAAGGATACTAGCGGTTTGATGTCATCTATCTGATTGTTGCTGAAGCCGAGAATCTGGAGGTTAGCCAAGGATGCTAGCGATTTGATGTCGTCGATCTGATTTTCGTTGAAGTAGAGCAAAGTCAGGTTAGTCAAGGATACTAGCGGTTTGATGTCACTGATAGTATTGCTGTTAAGGCGAAGAAATGTCAGGTTAGTCAACGATGCTAGCGGTTTAATGTCGCTGATAGTATTGCTGCTGAGGTCGAGATTCGTCAGATTCGTCAAGGATGCTAGCGGTTTAATGTCGCTGATAGTATTGTTGCTGATGTGGATCTGTGTCAGATTGGTCAAGGATTCTAGCGGTTTGATATCATCTATCTGATTGTTGCTGAGGTAGAGCTGTGTCAGGTTAGTCAAGGATTCTAGCGGTTTGATATCGCTGATTTTATTGTTGCTGAGGTAGAGCTGTGTCAGGTTAGTCAAGGATTCTAGCGGTTTGATATCGCTGATTTTATTGTAGTTGAGAAACAGATCCGTGAGACTCGAAAGTTTCTGATTAGCTGCATCGCACTCAGTAGTTCCTGCTATCTTCAACAGCACATCAACAGTATGTTTAGTTTCAGGATTCAAATCAGCTTTTTCGCGACACCAATCAGCAAATGTTCGTCCGCTTTTTCCCGGTTGCGGTTTGGAGACTAACGCGGAAGGTCTATTGTTTGCCGATTGCGGATCTGCGACTAACTTGGAAGGCTTATTTCCACATGATGCTAGCCCGATCGCACAACAAGCAACTATCAACCTTGATAAATTCCTGTGTTTCTGTCGAACTATAAATCTCATCATCTAATATCCCTAATTTTCTAAATAAACAGCGGCAGGTTTGCAAACTGTCACCACACTGCCACAAAGTTCTAAAATAGCTCTGATATTAAACTTGTACCAATAACTTTATCTCTCAAAACCCCGGAAAATACCCTATGAACGGCCCAGCGTCTTACACATTGCCTCAAATGACCGATCGCGATCGCGCTAACCTCAGCCGCCTGATCGACTATACTTCCATTAAATCCGTACCCGAAATTTGGGATCTCGTCAAACAGCGATTTCCCCAAACCGTCGCCCTCCACGACCCCCACAGCCAGCCCGAAATCAAACTCACCTACACCGACCTCTACCATCAAATCCAGCAATTCGCCCGCGGCTTGCAAGCCCTAGGCATCGAATCCAATCCCGAAGAAGCAATCCCTCCCCGCGTCGCCCTCTTCGCCGACAACAGCCCCCGCTGGCTGATAGCCGACCAAGGCATCATGACCGCTGGGGCCGCCAACGCCGTTAGAGGCGCCACCGCCGACCCCGAAGAACTCCTCTACATCATCCAAGACAGCGGCAGTACCGCCTTAGTAGTCGAAAACCAGGCATTACTCAAAAAACTCCAACACCGCCTCCCCGATTTGCCCATTCAACTCGTCGTCCTCCTCTCCGACGAAGAACCGGAAACCAACCAAACCCTCAACACAGTCAAATTTTCCGAAATCATGGCCACAGGGGCAAGTAGCACCCTCAAACCCGCCAACCACAACCACCAAACCCTCGCCACTCTCCTCTACACCAGCGGCACCACCGGCAAACCCAAAGGTGTTATGCTGACCCACGGCAACTTGCTGCACCAAATCACCACCTTCGGGACAATTCTGCAGCCCGAAGCCGGCGATGGCGTTCTCAGCATCCTCCCCAGTTGGCACGCCTACGAACGCACAGTCGAATACTTCCTGCTTTCCCAAGGATGCACCCAAATTTACACCAGCATTCGCTATTTCAAACAAGACTTTAAAGCTTACAAACCCCAGTACATGGTCAGCGTTCCGCGCATTTGGGAATCGATTTACGAGGCAGTACAAAAGCAATTTCGGGAACAGCCTCCCAACAAACAAAAGTTGGTGAATTTCCTGTTATCTGCCAGCCAACAATACATAGAAGCCCGCCGCATTTCCCAAGGATTAACTCTCAATTTACAACCTGCCTCAGTTGCTGAAAAAATCATCGCCCGGATCAAAACCATTCTGTTGTCGCCCGTTTACGCCCTGGCCGAAAAACTCGTTTACAAAAAAGTCCGGGAAGCTACGGGAGGACGTTTTAAGTGGGCAATCAGTGGCGGCGGTTCTTTGGCCGCGCATTTAGACAATTTCTTTGAAATCGCGAATATCGGTTTGTTGGTGGGATACGGTTTGACCGAAACATCCCCGGTTTTGACAGTCCGCCGCCCTTGGCACAATCTCAAAGGTTCCGCAGGACAGCCGATTCCAGGTACGGAAATTAAAATAGTAGACTCGGAGACTCGGCAACAACTGCTTCCGGGCCAGCGCGGCTTGGTATTGGCAAAAGGGCCGCAAATCATGGCGGGATATTATCTCAATCCCCAAGCTACCTCAAAGGCGATCGACTCGATGGGCTGGTTCGACACGGGCGATTTGGGCTGGCTGACACCGGGAAACGACTTAGTTTTGACCGGGCGGGCTAAAGATACGATCGTCCTCAGCAACGGCGAAAACATCGAACCGCAGCCCATAGAAGATGCCTGCGTCCGCAGCCCCTACATCGACCAAATTATCGTAGTAGGTCAAGACCAGAAATCGATCGGCGCCTTAATTGTCCCCAATCCAGAAGCCCTACTCAAATGGGGCGAAACTCAGAGTCCGCCCATACACGAAATTGACTGGAATAGCAAGCAAATTCAAGACTTATTTCGCCAAGAATTGAACCGGGAGGTGAAAAATCGCCCCGGATACCGCGCGGACGATCGCATCGGGCCGTTCCGGTTGATTCAGGAGCCGTTTTCAATCGAAAATGGAATGTTGACCCAGACCCTGAAAATTAAGCGCCCTGTTGTGACGGAACACTACCGCGATATGATTGACGGGATGTTTTGAAAATATTCGCAGGACTTGGGGAATGGAGCAGAAAAAATTGTCCCAACACCCGAGTCCAGAGTCCCAGTCCTCAGTCCTCAGTCCTCAGTCCTCAGTCCTTAGTCCTCAGTCCTCAGTCCTTATGAAATATTTGCGAACTAATGACTATTGACTAATGACTATTGACTAATGACCATTGACTACTTCGCAATTGACAAGCAACAACTTTATGGAACCACAATTACTTTTGAAGCGATCGATTAACGTTAAAGTCGTCGTTACTCCCCGCTGGAAAGAAGAAGCTCAACAGCAACTCCAAGCCCAAATCAACCAAATAGATTCTCAGTTACAACAGCTAGAAATGCAAGGGCAGCGGATGGTTTCAGAAATCCAAAAGCAAAACCTGCAACCCCCAGGCCCGCTAGTAATGCAGCAAATAGAAAACATTCAAGTGCAGGTGAATCAAAAAAAGAGCGAACTGCTAGAACAGAAAAACCAAAACCTGCAACAACTCCAGCAAGTACAGGTGCTAGACCTCGAACAAGAAGTGAGTCAAGGTCAAATTGACGGCACTTTCACAGTGGGGCTGGGAGAAAACTTGATTCAAAAAATGCAAGTAGAAGTTCTGCTCCGCGACGGCATAGTCGAAGAAATTCGAGGTGATATTTAGAAATTGGTAATTGGTAATTGGTAATGGGCAATTGGCAATTGAGAGGTAATTTTTAGCGGAGCATCTGTGTTTTGTATTTGTAGTGCGAGCTTTTTAAGAGCTCGGTGCATACATATCAGCTCAGCAAGCGGCGACGCTCGCAAGTCGTAAAAAATACTTTTTGGAAAAGTGAGATGCTCCCATTTTGAGTCAAAAGTCACACATTCTCGGGCGAGAGACTGGCATAATAATAAATATTGCTGGTGGCCGGTCGCCAATTATCAATTGCCAAATACCGATTACCTATTACCAACTCAAAAGGACTTTTTACAGATGATTCGCGAAGTTTTCATGCCAGCCCTGAGTTCTACCATGACAGAGGGCAAAATTGTTTCCTGGGTCAAATCCGCCGGAGACAAAGTAGAAAAAGGCGAAACGGTAGTCGTGGTTGAATCCGACAAAGCCGACATGGATGTCGAGTCTTTCTACGAAGGCTATCTAGCAATAATTATTGTACAAGCAGGCGAAGTTGCGACCGTGGGAGCTGCCATCGCCCTAGTAGCAGAAACAGAAGCCGAAATCGCAGAAGCTCAGAAACAAGGAGCCGGCGCAACCTCCGCCTCCGCCCCAGCAACCTCCGCCTCCGCCCCAGTCGCAGCTACCGCATCACCGGGTTTGCAGCAAAACGTCAGCCGCCAAAACGGCCGCAGCGTCGTTTCTCCCCGCGCTCGCAAATTAGCCAAAGAATTTAAAGTAGATTTGAATTCGATCAAAGGCAGCGGCCCCAACGGTCGCATTGTTGCAGAAGACGTGGAAGCCGCAGCCGGTAAAGCTCAACCCGCCCAGGTTCAGCAACAGGTAACAGTCCCCGCAGCAGCCGCACCCGCAGCAGCACCCGTCGCAGCCGCAGCAGCCAAATTCGCACCCGCACCAGCCCCGGCGGTAGCGCTTTCGGGTCAAAAAGTACCGATGAATGCGCTGCAAAATGCGGTGGTACGCAATATGGAAGCAAGTTTGAGCGTGCCGTGTTTCCGCGTCGGCTATACAATTACTACTGACAATCTGGACAAACTCTACAAACAAATTAAGTCGAAAGGCGTGACGATGACTGCTTTGCTGGCGAAGGCTGTAGCAGTAACTTTACAAAAACATCCTCTGCTGAATGCTTGTTATGTGGAGTCGGGAATTCAACACCGCGCTGATATTAATGTGGCGGTAGCGGTGGCTATGGATGGCGGCGGTTTGATTACGCCGGTGTTGCAAAATGCCGATCGCCTCGACATATATTCTCTCTCCCGCACTTGGAAGGATTTAGTCGATCGCGCCCGCGCCAAACAGCTAAAACCTGACGAATACAGCACGGGCACTTTTACTCTTTCCAATTTGGGAATGTATGGAGTAGATAAGTTTGACGCGATTTTACCGCCGAATCAAGGCTCGATTTTGGCGATCGGCTCTTCTCGCCCGCAAGTAGTAGCCAACGAGGAAGGTTTGATGGGAGTGAAGCGGCAAATGCAGGTGAATATTACTTGCGATCACCGGATTATTTACGGTGCTGATGCTGCATCTTTCTTGCAGGATTTAGCGAAATTGATTGAGACAAATCCTCAGTCTTTGACTCTTTAGTATGGGCTAAATCTCCCTTTTACCTTCCTTGGAAAAGGGAGATTTAGAGTAAGCCAAAAAGAGGAGACGGCAGTGACGTGTCCCTACAATATTATTTTGGGTAGGGACACGGCACTGCCGTCTCCTCTCTATCATTCCGGTGTAACCGGAAACGATATCACAGCAGACTATAACTCAAACAAGAATACTTTGTTCAAACTCGCACCGAATTTCATCTACAACTTTGCGATCGCTCAGATCGCGATGCCACCAGTGGCTACAGCCATCTTGACAATATTTATCGTACCTGCGGGCATCAGCAATTGCTAATAAACTGATTAACAGAAAAAAGGTTTTGATAGATTCTGAGGACGGCAGTTTCAA
Source organism: Microcoleus sp. LEGE 07076 (assembly GCF_015207455.1). GTDB lineage: Bacteria > Cyanobacteriota > Cyanobacteriia > Cyanobacteriales > Microcoleaceae > Microcoleus. The sequence continues at coordinate 22,200 of NZ_JADEWV010000041.1, read as the reverse complement.
AAGCTTTGCCATTTGTTCTTTTAATCGCCCTTTGCTCAGCAACACACAAGGGGTGTAAGTTTCGCGAAGTTTTGATTTAGTAATAGCTAGGCAAACATCTTCTTCTCGTGCCCCTGCTTGGAGAGTTATGTAGGATAGTCGCTGCAATATTTCCTGCTGGTCTTCGGTTGGAAAGCTTAAAAACCAGTTTTTTGCATCTTCTTGGCTAATTAATTCTTGTTGAATTTGATTTAGTGTAATTTCAATCATCTGTTGATTTGAGCTTGCCGGATGCTTTTGCTCGATCGATCGCATCTTGAATCAGAAGGTAGACAAAGTTGGAGATCGATCGCTTTTCGAGATCGCACAACTTTTCGAGATCCTTTTTAGCCTGTGTTGGCAAAACTACTGAAATCCGCTCGCTATCGCTCATGCCCTGCAATCTGTTAGAAGTTTCCCTTATTGTGCCACCTCGTCCGTCCAGCTCGTGCATCCACATTCAGCTTGGTGCTGATTAATGCACACTTATGCTTACTTAGTGTTACTTTTATAGATAATGTCAGAAGCCAGCGCGTCCACCGACCAAGTTTCCGCGCTGGCTCTGGCTCCGTTTAGCAATGGAGACACCTCTATTATGAAATACGAAGGATACTTGAAGCCGTGGGCAGTGGCCCGCTTGCTTCCCAATTTGCGGTGGGCGATCGTCGGTCGCTATCGCAGCCGATCGGATGCGGAGGGACATCTTCAGTTGTTTCGGCAACGAGTGCCCAACATCCGATTTGAAGTGGTGTTTGATTTACCCTCTCGCCGAGGATAACTTTTTTGAGGGAGGGTTTTTGATAAGTTAACTGTCAAATTATCGAAGGCGATCGCACTTTGGGAGATTAAGGGCGATCGCACTTTTGGACATTAAGTGCGATCGCTCTTATTTAGAAGTTGATTATAAAATATAGTAGAATATAATAATAGCAACTTTATTTGGATTTTGATAGTGAAAATTAGTTGGCTGTTTTAATTAAATCACGGAAGATTACTTTTGGTGAATGGGAGGCGATCGCGCGGCGATACAATCAAGTTTAGTTTATTTATCAAATAGAATGAGGAACAACATGACAGCGCAACCACTCAGTAAATTCATCGCCGGCGATCGCACTTGATGCCACTTGTAAAATAATTTGTTCTTGCTCTTCCACAGGTGCAGAAATTTCAAATCTATTTAAAACCAGAAAGACTTCCATTGCTGCGTGGCCGATGCGTTTGTTACCATCTAAGAAAGGATGATTTTTAATCAAAGCAAATCCAAAAGCTGAAGCTTTTTCGACGATTGTTGGGTAAAGTTCTTCCCCGCCAAAAGTCATGCGCGGCTGAGCTAAAGCTGATTCTAAGGCTCCTAAATTAGCGATACCGAATGCTCCACCAGATTGCTCGATAATGCACCGATAAAGTTCTCAGATTTCTGTTAAAGTTAGATAGCGCATTACGCGAGCTTTTGGTAGAGTATAGCATTCTTTTTGAGGACGTATTCCATAGCATTTTGGAAGGATGCTTCTGGTGGTGCGAGCAAGTTTTCAGCACCGGCAAGCAGTAATGCTTCTAGGGAAACGCCGAGGCGATTGGCGGTTTCTTGGAGCTTGTGCAGGCGATCGTCTGGAATGGTGATGGTAATGGTTTGCATTCTGTTTGTGGCTGTGACTATACCTTGAGTGTAGCACGTCAACTGTGCGGGCAGGAGTTAGGGTTTTTGAAAGGGCGATTCCCACGGGATAGTTGTGTAAGCGCGGGCTTTTGGACATTAAGGGCGATCGCACTTTTGGACATTAAGGGCGATCGCCCTTGACCAAAGAAATTGGTTGAACAAAACTGAAATTTAGTTCAATAAGACTTACGTATGGGCCCGGTGAAACCGGGTTTTTTACGAAATACTTCGTTACCTACCATAAATTTAGGAAAAAACCCGGTTTCTTTGTCGGAGTCGGTAATTCCTGTTTAAATCCAGATAAATACAAAGAGTGATTGGCTCGGAAAAAAGAGTGTCTGAAGTCGTTAATGGCGATCGAGATATTGGTAAAGAATTGGCATTAATTATGGGTAGTTTTTTTCATGTAGAGCCGAGTTTTTTTTGTAATTAAGGGAAGTAAAATCATTTCGATTTAAGTCTGAATTGTATTTGATGAAATTCTGTAGGGGCGGGTTCACCAACAATATCTAACAAGTACCAACAATCTCAATAAACGCGCCCCCACCCAACGACAAATCGCAATCTACCTCTTGATTAAGATTATAGTCCTGGACGCACAGAAACCGGGTTTCTTTGAAAAATCTCAGACGGGAGACGAAAAATTTACAAAGAAACCCGGTTTCTCGCCACTCGTGCGTAAGTCCTAGATTATTCATCTTTATCGCTTTCTATGGTACGATATAAAAAATAATATTTTCAGGAACCTGCGAGGTGTGAACCTGATGGAAAGAACCTACAAAATTTCTGGGCTAAATGCTACTTTCTCATATCCCATTTGGGAAACAGCAGAAATAGAAGAAACTTTCTTAGAGCTGGCAGAACAATGGCGGCGCGAAACAGGAATGATGTCCTTAGTTACTAAAATGTCAATGCACCCAGCATACCAAAGAATTATCGGTATGGGTCAAGCTGTTGTTCCCCTAATTCTGCGAGAATTAGAGCAAGAACCGGAGCATTGGTTTTGGGCATTGCAAGCGATTACAGGTGCTAATCCTGTTAAATCAGAACAGCGCGGCAGGCTCAAACAAATGGCACAGGCGTGGATAGAATGGGGCAGAGAAAATGGCTACAAATGGCAAGCTGGAACAGTATAAAGAAAATGAATTTCCTCACTTAGCTGCTACGGGGTATCGCATCACTAGCCCAGCAACACGCGCTTATAATTGTTTTGCTTGGGCTGCTGGTGAAGACGATCGCTAGTGGAATCCTCTAGAACCAAACAGTCCCTATTATTGGCCTGATGGTGTACCAGCAGAATTAACGATCGCTGCTTTTATTCAAGCTTATCAAACGGTGGGATTCCAACCTTGCGAAAGTTCTGACTTTGAATCGGGTTTTGAGAAGATAGCCATATATGCTACTCCTGACGGGGAACCAACGCACGCGGCTAGACAATTACCGAATGGCAAGTGGACGAGTAAATTGGGGCGTTGGGAAGATATTGAGCATGAATTAGATGGGTTGACAAGTGAGATGTACGGTTCTGTGAAGCAAATTTTAAAGCGATCTATTTGAGCCAGTAGTTTGATTGTTTGTATTGCTAAAATAAGGGCGATCGTACTATGGCATAATACGACATTAACAAATAGCCGAAGCAGGCGCAATTTCGCGGAGTGGCATCAGAAATTCTTGCTTTTCTTCCGGGGTGATATATCCGCCATTTTGAGCCATTTCCATGAGTTGTTCAACAAATCCCTTTAACTCTGCGATAACTTGAGTTTTATTCAGTTCAAAATGTTTATTTCTGGATTTTAGAGTAAACTGGTTTGGAGATAAATATCCAAATTCTTTGAAATTGAAGCTAATTTTATCGTTGGTTAAGGGCTGCAATTCTAGAGTAAGGCACACACTTTCAACAAATTCTATTTTGATGGGGTGGCCTTGAGATAACTCACTAATTTTTTTGGGTAGTTCATCTTCTAACATCATGCAGATATCGGGGTCTAAAAAAACTTTGACTTTTTCTTCACCGATTTCTATTGAGACTGGGCGATCGCATTCAAAGCAAAATAGTTTCAGACCTAACTCAAAATGCGAAAGTTCTCCTAATGAGTCATCTGGTGCGTCAGCATATTTTTCGCCATTAGGTTCTTCTAGGTGGATTGTAAAATTGCTATAATTATTCATCTTCATCGATCCTATCTAATGAGGACAGCGTAGCATCGTTGAGAACAGGATAAGCAGATTTGAATGTTCCATCTGGTTTCCTTTTAATAAAAGCATGGGTAACATTTTCAATTATTGTTCCATCTGGATAGTGAACTTTCCCAATAGAACGCTTAAAATTTATAATGTAACGACCGGGATATTTCGGTGTCACTTGTTCAGCTTTTACCCAGTCTTGAGCATTTAGCCACTGACCTTGAGGCTGATTTTTAGATGCTGCCCTGCCTCTAAAATTAAGGGGTTTCAGTTTTGGGCCGTGATGGCGATCGATATGGTCGTAGGCTTTGATGGATTTGGGATTATCCCACTTAGGTTCTACTCCACTGCCTGTCCAATCGCAACCACTTCCTACTTCAATCCTTTGGTCTATTATATCCTGTTCTATAACTTCTGGGGTGTCTTCAGAAGTATCTGTCCCATTATTCAAAATAAGTGGTTTACTCCTAAATGGTATTTGATTGATGATTATACCATTAACTAATTTTAGGAGGGCGATCGCGCTTTTGGACATTAAGGGCGATCGCTTCCATAAAAGAAAAACTATTATTTAATTGCAGGATATTGGAGTTTCTGTACCATCATTATCTATTAAATAACTATTATTATTGAGTACAAAAGTAAAATCTCTGTATTCACACACTTGTGGTCTGCCATCTTTATGAGAATAACGCAACCAAGCTGTAATTTTCGGTCTGGTCGGCGATAAATCGATAGGCTCCGTGCGAGTAACTTCGATAGAATCAAAAAGGCGGACAAATATTTTTTGATCGTCTGAACCTGTTGAACGGTATTTATTCCTGAAATTATCAGTTGTAAATTTTTTCCCGGCTGCCTTATTATCTTTGACTGTCAGTTCATAAAAATTCTTCAGAGTTTGCTCAGGTGTCGAACTCACCGGAGTATTTGTTGCAGGTGTCGAACTCACCGGAGTATTTGTTGAAGGTAAGACTTCAATATTAATTGTGTAGTCTGACTGATTGGGTGCAGAAACTTCAATAATATAATCTCCCTCACTTGGCAATTGACCTTTCCATTGGGTTCCGCCATTCACAGCATTACCAATTGTTTGACCGTTAGGAGAAATAATTGCCACATTAATATCTCCCTGCTTGATTTGCACAGTCATGGGCTGTCCGCTACCGCAGTTGATCGAGTAGCGCTTTGTTTGATTTGTTACTAGACTGCTACTAATTGTTTTTTGTGTACTACCTTTATCAAAGCTTACTCGTTCCTCTGAGACCGAGGGTGTAGGTGAATTAGTTTGCGATCGCACTTCTTCTTTAGGGCTTGGGTTAGGTGACGAACCTAAACTTATAGACTGAGGAGAACCCTCTTGAGCCTCATAACCCGCTGGACATTGAACAAGATTATTGCCGGGAGATTTTTGATTAACGATTGTTGATAAATCGGGGAAAGACGTAGAAGCTTGAGATTCTTCGCAAAAAAGTGTTTCAGTGCTATTTTCAACGATTGCAACAATACCAACATAACCTTTGAGACCAGATTTTTTTGGTTCAGCAACAGCTACAACTACTGAATTATTAGACTTTTGAGGAATTTGATATTTATAATTGTCTGTTTCCGATTTTATTCCCAGACCTAAATCAGGAATTTTACTTGCAAAAGAAGTTTTTTCTGCAAATACAGCTTGTTGCCCTTTGTTCATTGATGCTACATATTGTTTAGCTTCAGATTGTTTTGCTTTGTTTGCCTGATTCGTAAATGAAGGAAAAGCAATAGCAGTTAAGATTAATACAATCACTCCAGAGCCAATCAAGGCTTTAAATTTATCCGTTTTTTTTACGGTTTTTCCTTGTGGAGGCTTTACTTGTTGTGGACGCTGTACTTGTTGTGAGATTGGAACGGTAACTTGTTGTGGAGGCGTTACTTTTTGCGGTATTGAAACTGGAGCTTTGGGTTTAGTAGAGACATTGGGTTGTCGTATACCAGGAGGAGTTGCAAACATATCTTTACCATTAAGCTGGCGTTTTCGTTCGCACCAATAACATTTATGATAACTTTTAGAATAGTAATGCCCGCCCTCAACATAACATTGATTTAATTCTTTAATTGCTACATCTAATGCTATTCGCCAATCAGCAGCACTAGGTCGCGCATAAGGCTGATTATGCCCGTCATTAAAGCATTTACGAAATAACTTCTGAAGTTCAGGATGTATTATATTGATCGGCATCGACAACTTACCGGGACGCAGTTTGGAGTTTGAGCCATACATCCAGTATCCATGCTCAATTAGCTGGTCGATATTGGGTGGTTTGCCACTGCCTGACCATGTTCCAGAAAAAGGATGATAGCCAAACAGTAAATGCCAAATGATTACAGCTAATGCGAAACGATCTTGAAATTCTGACCTATCTACATTTTGTACGTTTTGACCCAACATCTCTCTAGGTGTAAATTCTTGAGATGCCACAGGACTACGATAAATTTTGCCTGTTTGTCTATCGAATATTTGGAATGAATCTGTATCTACAATAGAAACAAGCGCTTTAGAAGTAACTAACATATTCTCAGGCTTCAGGTCGCCAACTACGTACTTATTTGTGTGAATTGCTTCAACAATTGAGGCAATATTTATTGCTGTTGTATGCAGGTAAAGCCAGTTAAAGGCAGGTGCTATTGTTTTGCGAAGATTGTGATTATATACAGAGATTAGCGGTTCTCCATTATCAATGACTGGCATTAAAAAACCTAAGATTTTGCCATAACTATCTTCTAACAAACACTTTGGCCATGCGATTGAAACATGACCTTGCGAGCGGGTAGGATCGGCAGGTTTATTTTTCACCATCACTTGTAACTTGTCGATTTTCTCTTGAGTGATGGTATGGTAAACTTTTGCTACAAAGCCTGGCTTGTTTGTTGGATAAATGCTCCCTTCTCCTCCACTCTTAATATTCCCTTGATTGTCGAGTTCAATCCACTCACCAGTATTTACACATTTTAAGCGTATCATAATAGTTTAATATCTTCCATTTCTCAGAAACCAAACACAGGAAATGATGGTTAAGTTAAAAATGAAGTAAGCCAGTTGCCATAAAAAAATAGGCAGGTGTGTTTGAATTAAGCTACAAACTAAAGTCATTACTAATGCAATGACTATAACTTTAGCTATATCGAACGACCAATGGGGTAATCCATCGATAAGTCTGGCTCTTGCTTGTGTGCGTGGTCTCGATGATACTTCACATCTCTGTGTTGTAGCGACTTCTCTGTTGTCTTTGTCAAATGCTGAAGTCTCCGTCTGCGTTTCTCTTTGAATGCCAAAGTTACTGTAGACACACAACAACAAGGTTTTGTCATCATCAGTCTCTTGATTAACTTGTTCAGAATTTAAGAAATCCTCAATTTCCATCTCCTTTTGATTTACGGTATTTTGTGACAACATTATTTGTTCTTCCAAAGGTTTAAAAAAATTCTCAAAAGGTCTCCAAGCTTCGCGCTTTACCAAAGATATATTTTCAATGCCATCGGTTCCTGCACAGATAAACTGGTAACAACCTGACTTGACATCGACTTGCATCTCCCGCTCGGCATAGGAAGAAGTAACAGGGGTTGTCTCATTGGGATACCTCTTACCTTTGTCTGGTCTAAAAAGTAGTTCATAATTTTCACCTTTGGAGCGTCGTACCACAATCAGTCCATCACCAACTTGCATGGCTGCCAGCCATTTTGGGGTGGCTACAAAAATCAGTAAAGTGCAAGCTAAATCTTTTAGTGAATAACCTTTTTTTTCTGCCTCCTCTTTGAGACTCGCTTTAACTGTTTCTAAGACGGTATAAAAAATATCCCGAACTTGTTCATTACTTGGTTGATGCTGCCAGCACATTCTGCTCTTGATTTCAGATAGAGCTGTGTTTACTGCCAGAGCAGAACCAATTTCTGAGTGCCTAGCGCTGCCCATACCATCGGAGACAGCGCCAATGATAATCTGATTGTCAGAAAAAGTTTCATACTTTGCGGCATCTTGACAGGGAAGTTTTTGATCTATGTGATAGCTTCCTTGGACACTAACACCAACAACTTGCCATTCCATAATTTAGCTCCTATTTAAGCAGTTGTCTGGGCCCATTTGTCCGTAGGAGGAAGCGAGATTTGTTGACCTATTTGGCTTTCTGATACGATCACCATGCTGTCAGATAGCCACTTAAAAAATTCCTTAAAATTCAATCCTTGGAGCATGACTGGCGGTAATTCAAGCGGAGCGATTTGTCGGAGTGTATTCATGTCAGCTCCTTGAACTCCAACTGCATAGAAAAGGAAATTACCCAAGTCATACTCCTGCCTCACACGCTGTGCGGCAGTTTTCCAACATTCGCCATCAGTTGGTCCACCATCTGTGATTAAAATTATCCGTGGCTTATAACAAGGAATACCATAACTGTTATAAGTTTCTCTTCTACTGTCTAGCTGATTAAGTGCAGATTCAATCCCGTTACCCATTGAAGTAGAACCAGAAGCTTTCAGTTGCGGGGGATAAAACTGATCGACTGTGATAAAGTCTTGCACAGTGTTCACAGAACTATCAAAGGTTATGATGGTTACTTCCACACGCAACGATGCTTTTCGATCTTGCTGCACTGCTTGTTTGAAAGTAACTAATCCTGCATTTAACTGATCTATTGGCATACCTGACATAGAACCAGATGTATCTAGTAGCAGCACAACCGGACAGCGCGGCTCACCGTTTTGGGCGAATTCAATATCTAATGGCATTTGTGTCTCCTAATACTATTGACTTAAAACTCGAATCAAGACTTGATACTTGTACTTACGGCTTAATTATTTCTCTGGTTCGCATCCAGCTAGCAAGATGCTCTAGTTGAGAACGTAGAAATAGTTTGACCTTCGGCTTTTGGCTAATGTGATTAGCTATACTAGGACTAATTTTGTAGTAGATTTTAACTAGCTGCCTACCAAAAGTATTACTCAGAAGCTGTCGATCCCTAAACTGCCTGAATGTAGTTAGATCGGGATGTCTGGATGTTGAATAAGCAGCCGTAGCAATAAAGCAAGAATCACTGCTACTTTCAACTGGTTCGGATAATTCATTAATAATTTCATCGGAACTGAGTGATATTCTGGACGCTAAATACGTTGCAAAATTTCTAACATTTCGTCGATCGCGATTAGCTTCAATAGCATCATAGAGTTCTTTTATTGAATCATAAGATTCGCTGGTTCCGTCAAGTTTCCACCCCCAACCATTATCATAATGGTATTCCCGACACCACTTCCCTTGTTTATCCTCAGTGACGTAAGCTAACCCACAAGCTTTCCTTTTATCATCCAAAAATAGATGGTGATGCAACTGCTTTTTCTGAGGATCTGAATCATTGGGATATGGAAACAGCAGATCGCTTCCATCTCTGCGAGTTTTTACCTCTAAGTCCCAGATACGATGATTGTTTGGCCCATCAAAGTACCTTAAATAAGTTGGTTGTCCTTTTGTCATAGTTTTTACTCTGAATTACCAATAATTCGGATAGTTATTACGACATCCTCTGGGAAAGAGGTAGTTAAGCGAAAATTTTGCATAGCAAAGCTTTCACCATCGCACTCACAAAGAGATCAGTCCGCAGAAAGCGCATTGCAGCCTCCTACTTATATATCAGGGTGACATCCACAAAATTATGCAAAACCCAGAAAATAAATTAAAAAAATTACCAGCAGCACCCGAAACTAGAGTCAAACCCAGAAAATTACCAAAATTCAGCTCTAATCCCTGTCGTAACACTAACTACCATCAGTAATTTCTCAAAAGCCCTGTCACAAACATTTTTACGTGTAAAATGAACCATTTAAACTTGAGCTTTCAAGTATATTAAGCTAAATAAGACTGCTCGTAAACTGATATACATCAGGAATTATGTTAGACTTCCATCAGGAAGTTTACATACACCTATTTATGGCATCCACAAACGATCGCTTCGTCGAAGCAGAAAGCCGCTGGGACTTAAAAACTCTGTACGCAGACTTGGCCGCCGTTAAGGGAAAGCCTCTCACCCCCGTAGAAAAGCTGCATCTGCGGGGGTTGCTTTGTGGCAACAGTCCCGCTGAAATCGCCGAAAAGCTGCAAAAAAATCCTAAAGGTGTGGAAACTGACCTGTGTGCCACTATTTATAGATACGTTAAAGGCTTTGTGGGTAAAGGGATTGAAAAGATCGAAAATTGGAGAAATATTGCTGAATGGCTTGATGATGCTGGATATAAAACTAAGCCACCTGTTAAATTCCCTATTCAAGACGGTTTATCTGAAAATAGTAAAGTTAACATAACTAATATAATTTGTGATAATAATCAAATAACAATTGATGTTTTCCTACAAATAACTGTACCGCTACCCTCAAAAATCTTAATAGAAAATCTAGACATCAACGATAACAACGCTAACTAAAATTTTTCCACAATTCAACTGATTGGTAGGGTGAAGTGACTAAAATCAGGAAGCGCGATCGCACTTCTATTATGCTACGATTCAATGAGAGTGTACGATCGCTAGAAAGCAAAAAAACTCCCGTCCGCTAAGATGAGAACAAGCGATATCTATCTACTGAGATGGGATTGATAGTGGAGTTTCCGTGGGTAACGAAGTAACGAATCGATTGTGTTCTGGAAGTTCCCTCGCGATCGCACATGAACCCACATCATTTTCTGGGACAGATAGTACGATAAATCCCTCTCTATTATTCTCCCAGTTCAAGTTATTTTTAATCTGACCAATGCACTCACTAACATTTTGTTCGTATAGACTATCTATGCGATCGCAGTGCCATTCAAATACCACAACCCATTGAGGTTGTTCAGTCAGAATAAACTTGATAAAATCATCAAAACTTTTGCCTTCCCAATCTATCTGCTCACCATTCACCTCGGATTCTAACAAGTCCAATCCTTTCCCTTGCAACGAAAAATTCACCCATTGCAGATTTCCGTAAACGGGGGGTAAACGCTTGATTATATGGGCTGGAATTTCCCGCTCTACTAATTTTATATATTTGCCCCAAACGTAATACTTTTCACCTTGGGGATATTCTACGCCACCCCAAGTAAAAGTTTCCTGATGAGCTTCTAAATAATCAAGAGTTTGTCTTGTCGAAAGTAATATTTCAAAACAAGCATCCATAATTTCTCCTTTAGTTAATCAACATCTCTGCGATACCACCAAAATTGTTGCGCTCCACATTCCCATCTTTTCTGTTCCCAATTGTAGCGGAATTCGTGGATATGCGGGTTGAAATGGTCTGAGGGACGATTATGATCCGTCCAATCTACTCTACCCCAAGGCACATCGCAGCCATTAGCTTTTGGCCAAGTTGATAAGGGAAAGGTTGCTGACTGGCGGTAACAAATATTATCACTTCCATCTCTTTTTCCAAGTGTTGTATGGGGTTGTCCTTCTGCTTGTGGATCTGGTAAGGGGATATCCTCTCCCTGTATTGTTTGCTGTGTAAGAGAGAATTCTGGTATATAATACTCGCGATTGGTTGACAGAATATTCTCCTTTTAGCTAATCGATATCCTAACGTAAAACCAATGAAAAAACAACTGGTAATTAATTATAGCTTAAAATAACACGATCGCGGACGCAGAAACTTAACTTCATTATATTTGCCATTGTGCGATCGCTGGATAGTCTATGATAATTCTAGAGATACTATCCGACTAATTGCTGAAGGTAGTACAGAAGACGGAACCCTCATCTCTGACAGTGAAACTTGGAATCGTATTATAAATTAGTAAAATGACTGAACAAAAACTTGTCAAATTATCCGATCGCATTGACGCCGGTGTGAAAGCAGCCATCGCCGAAGCCATTGAAAAACACCGCAGACTAGGACAATCAATTAGAATCTGGCGTGACGGTAAAATCGTGACTTTAACCGCTGCTGAGATTCCACCACTCTCCAATAATGACACTATAGACAATCTAGATGTACGATAGCTTATCTACTTCTAGATCGCTCTAACCCAAAATAAAATCAACGCTGACTTCAAACTCAGGAAATGCTAGCGGCGCAACCATTTCTCCCCGCTCAAACTTTTGCATTGAAGTATAGCCATTTGCCGTCGGACAACGGTAAACTTCTAAACAATTAATCTCAAGATCCCACAACCATACTTCCTGAATACCAGAACGAGCATAGTTAGGAACTTTCACATCGCGATCGAAATCAACAGTGCTATCAGAAACCTCAACTAACAACAAAACTTCAGATGGTACTGGATGTGCAGTAGCGTAGTAGTCAGGGCGAGGTTGTAGCAATACAATATCCGGTTGAGGTTCTGTACGCTCACTTAACTGAATTGGGTTTTGAACATCCAAAATAGCACTTTCTTCTGGAAGTTGGCGAAACTGTCGGATCAGTCGCCGTACACAAGTTGCATGACGAGTACCAATTGCAGCCATTTGAACGATCTCTCCTTCGATCAATTCCACTCGATCGTCTTCACCCAAAATGCCAGCCTCGCCCATTAGGTGATATTCTTGTACTGTAAATAGCCGTCTTTGCATCTGAACAGACATAACTATTCTCCTGATTCGACAGTTGTATAAACTTTATCATTGTTGCCAGTAAGATTCAACCTACTGGTCGATCGCCCTAACTCAATCACACACAATCAACTAATTACTCGATCGCACCGTCAAGACTTGCGGCGGTGTCGCATCCGGCGGATACAAGAAATCCACCTGCACCAAACGGCGTTCCCCAGGCTTCATATTCACATTCACCAAAGGTTCCCCCTGCTGTCCCCGGCGCTGCACAATGTGAATGTAGCGCGTCAAAGTCTTCCCCGTATCGTCATTAAATATCACCCGCACCGTACCTCGGAAAAATATCCGATTTTCCGGCGGATCGTAAAACATCAATCCACCCGATTTTGTATTTGCTTTAATCGGTGTTTGCATTCTAATACTCACCGATTGAGACTCGCGAGATTTGTTGTAAAGCGGAAAAGCTAAGTTGTATTGAATCCCGTAATTTCCGTGAGCAAAATAAGCAGTATCGGGATAGCGAGCTAACATTTTAGCACTTTGAACTTGACCTGTACCAAAAGTACCCGTATCCGTAGTGCTCAGAGCATAGGAAAATGACTCGCCGCGCTTGGGAATGGTTAAATAATCGGTTCTCGAATTATCAGTAATTTTAGCTTTCCACTCCGAACCTTCAGCTACTCCCGCCACGCGGCCGTAAATTTTTTGCACCGGATTTTCGTCTCTGGGAGTTGGTGCTAAATCTCTGGGCCCGGCTAAACCTTTGGTGTTTAAAATATTTTCCCACTGTTCTAAAGTCGGAGATTGTTCGAGTCCATTTTTAGTTGGAGGAGCAAACATTGCTAAACTAGCAACATAAACCGAATTGCTGCTCGACATTCGCATCAAAGTCGATCGCCCGTTGGAAGCAGGCGTGACATTCCCCACAGGTATCGGCAAATTCATCAGCATTCGGCTCTGCATGGCCGGTATCTCGATCGCAGCGGGCAAAATGGCTTGTCTGTATCCCCGCAGCACATCGCTGGTGATGCGGCTTCCGGGCCCCGCAAACACCGTCCCAAATCGATTTTCTAAATAGGAAGGCAAATCGACAAACAACGCATCCGGCCGAGTTAAATAAGTCGCTCCTTGCAAGACTTTTAAAGTAACAGGTTCCGAGTTCGGATTGTAGACAATTATTCCTTGAAATAAGGTGCGAGTTTCGGTGCGATTTTTAGCTTTGGCGATGTGGTGGGCAAAGATGTCAAATCGGCCTTTGAAGCGAAAGTTTAAGTGTGCAGAAGGTACTTGTTTGCCTTCGGGCCCAAATGTAGAGAGCAAAATGCCTTCGGTTTGCACAACTTCCGGGCTGTTGCTGTTGAAAACCGGGATGCTGTCGAGTTTTCCCGGCAAAACGCGCACTTGCTGGGGTACTGTTACAGTGTTCAGCGGGCTGCTGCTTGGCGGCGGCTGCACATCCCGTTCGTTTTCCGGTAGGGGAACTTCTGGCTGAATAATCAGTTGTTGTTGGGTTGGAGGTGCGACAATTACTTGAGCTAAGGGTAGAATTGGTAAAAACATTGCTGTAAGCGCGTTTAACTGAACTTGTGCTGATAATTCGATCCGGCGATCGACACAAAACTTTACCACAAGTTGGTTAAGGTTTGTAGTAAGGACTTTAGTCCGTTACCCTCACCTATGGCACCATTGTCAATAAGGCTTTCAGGGGCGGGCTTTCCTGCCCACCTCACAAAAAACTCGATGTATTGTGGAACGGGAATCTTGCCCGTTTCTCAAGAATCGTGCAAGATGTCAGTTACCCCGACTTCGACCAATTCTCAATGACAATAATTTTAACCAACGACGACGGCATAGACGCTCCCGGCATTCAGGCGCTGTTGCAGGCGGTAAGCGGCAAGACAATTATGGTGGCTCCGCAGGGGCAATTGTCTGGCTGCGGGCATCAAGTGACGGCTCACAGTCCGATTCATGTCGATCGGCGATCGGAATTTGAGTATGCTGTGGGGGGAACACCGGCAGACTGCGTGCGAATCGCTCTTCATCACCTTTGTCCAAAACCGGATTTGGTGCTTTCGGGGATTAACGCCGGCGGCAATTTGGGCGTTGACGTGTATATTTCCGGTACTGTTGCTGCTGTGCGGGAAGCAGCAATGCACGGTATTCCGGGAATCGCCATTTCCCACCGGATTAAAAGGCCGCTGGAGATTGACTGGGATGTGGCGACTCGCTGGACATCGCGGGTGTTAGCAGATTTGCTGAACCGGGAACCAAAGTCTGGGTGTTTCTGGAATGTGAATTTGCCGCATTTAGCCCCGGAAAGTGCGGAACCGGAAATTGTGTTTTGCCGACCTTCGACGCAGCCGCTGCCGGTGGTTTATCGGATGGAGGGAGAATACTTTTATTATGCCGGAGAATACGGATCGCGCGATCGAGCTGCGGGGACTGATGTTGACGTGTGTTTTGAGGGTAATATTGCGGTAACAGAGATATCGCTGTGATACATTTGATGGGATTTGATGGGATTGGGCGATCGAACTATATTGTTTTGCCATCTAATTTAACAACGTCTCTTAACTTAGATGGCAGGGGAATATTCGATGTTTATAGCTAAAAATAGATTTGATTGTAACTATAGTATTTCTCAAAAAGAGGAGGTGCCGCTGGGCAAACCGCGCAAACCGGGCATACCTCACACCTAACTGAGAACCGCTATAAGTCTGCAGGAAAAAACACAACTATCTTAACAAAGATAAATGAGGTTAAAATCCTTAAGCCGAACTGATTCCGGCCTCATCCCAACTACAAATATTTACGCCGTTCTACTTGCTTTGGGTTTAGCACTGCATCTACCCTAAATAGACAATCGCGGCCGCTCGATTGCAGACAATAAACAATAGACTTATTGCAATGCAAAAAAAATCTATACTACAATTAAAGGTTTTGAATTTTAGGCCCCAGAGCTAACTCATAAAAATTGTAAAGTGCTGATCTAACCTGCCATCTACTCCACTTAAGCCCAACCTTTTATTATAGCATAAAATTATTTTGCAAGAAATCTAATGTTTGTAGTGAGATTAAATTCCTGATTGTTTGAGGGCTAAAGTCCTCACTACAAACCAATCTGATTGTGGTTGCTTGAGCGGACACGCTCTAACAGATTTGTTTTCAGACGTTCCCAAGACAGGATATTTGAAGTTGTTAAAAATTATAGTAATGACAATTGAACAGAATTAATCGCGATCGCGAGATTGGCCGCTATCTCTACTTGCGGCCCTCCGTACTACCGTACTACCAGGATTTTTTTTTGTCATCCTTGGGCTTAGCAGCACCATCAGGTTGTTTCTTAGGCTTTTTGACTTCTTTGTTGCTTTTTTTTTCTTTTGACATAATCATTCCTCAATTTAGACTCAGTATAACATAGATTGAAACATCCACCTAATTAACAGTAAATCGAGTAGGCCGCATAACGATGGGATATCGTGTACGCTCAATTATTCTTAACAAAACTTTTTCTTTGCATCGGACTTTGGTACTCAGCATTTTCTGAAAACCAAAGTCCTCACTGCCCACCTATTTTACTGGTTTATTTTGGGTCGCGAGCTTAGTCGCTGTTAGTTTGTTATAATCTCTGGTCGGCGATAAACTCGTTTTTGAACGCATAGCACCTACCGTTAGCCAGAGCGAGTTTTTATCGGTAAAATGTCGCAACTTACTATTAACCAGACAGTTTTCAGCTCGCATCTCAAACCATTTATTTATCCGAAAGCCTATAGGGTGCCTCGCCCAGCGTGGCCCTCGTACCGATCCCCTCAAACCCCTCTTCTACAGTTGACCGTCAAAAGTTGTCCGAAACGTTGCACAAAAAAACCAAGTATATTGAAAAATATAAAATTAATGTTGCGGTTTATGCAAGTGCGATCGTATCCGCTCGATTAGATATACAATCTTTATAAAGAGTGCAGATCGCTAGAGTCCTGGACAAAGAAGCGACAAGCAACCCGGTTTTTAGCCAAAATATTTCCCAAAAACCCTCTTGGAAAAGTTCAAAAACCCAATTTCTTAACTCTGGTAACTCCAGGACTATTATAGATAAATTTCAGCTATTAGGAATCTGACCGCTATGGAAGTAACCGAGCTACTCAAAGAGTACGAAAATGGAAACAGAGACTTTGCAGGCACCAACCTCAGCGGAGCCAACCTCAGCGGAGCCATCTTGGACGGAGTAAACCTGTCTGGGGCTAACCTGAGTCGGGCGCATCTGAACAAAGCAACACTCAACGGCGCAAACCTTTACAGGGCAAATCTGAGTTTTGCCAAAATGGGTCAAGCCAGACTAGCCGACGCAGAACTCACGAAAGCCAATCTCAGCGGAGCTTTCCTCGTCAAAGCAAAACTTCCCAGGGCTCAGTTGAGCGGAGCCCAACTCACAGGTAGCAACCTGCGGAGCGCCATCCTCTGGAACGCCAATTTGTGTGTGGCAGATATGCAATTCATCAACCTGCGGGGCGCCAACCTCACGGGAGCAAACCTCAACTGGGCAAACTGCGGAGGGGCAAAACTAAGCGGCGCAAAGCTTTTTGGCGCTCAACTAAGAGGCATCTATCTCAGGAAAGCTTACATCAACGGCATCGACCTGAGCAGGACGGAGCTCAATGGCGTCAATCTCAGCGAAGCCAAACTCAACGGGGTTAACTTGGAAGGCTCGAATTTGTTAGGAGCGAATCTCAGCGGTGCTCAGTTGCGGGGCGTACAGTTGAAAGGAGCAGATTTAACCAGGGCAAATCTGGTGGGAGTTTCTTTGGTGCAGGCGAACCTCGATGGGGCTAGGCTGTGTTATGCAGACTTGAGCGCAGCCGATTTGAGCGGCGCAACATTTATGGGAGCAAACTTTGAGGGTACTTTGTTAGCCGGCTCAACAATCCCCGCATCTGTCAGCGGTGATGTCTACTTAACTGTGGCGGGTTGTGTCGCAGCTTAGCAAAAGGGAGAAAATCACTCTCGCATCGGTTCACCTTTTGATGCAGACATTGTTACTCTTGTCAGAGTGCTGTACCAGTAAGAAATTTACTGATATTTTCGACAGTTTGTAGCATCAATATTGAGCTCGCCCAATTAATTTGGCGACTCGCAAAGCAGAGGTAATCGCTCCTTCGTGCAAACCATCCCCCAAATAAGCTCCCGCATGATAAGTGCTGTTCTCTCCGTTAGTCTCGATAACTTGAGCTCGGTACCGAAAAGACTCGACAGTATACAGCGGGGTGTGATGTTTCTGAATGTGAATAATCTGCTGTTTGTCGATCGACTCCTCCAGTAGAAACGCTAAACTGTACTCTCGCGGTGACGAAATGCCACAAAGCTGATTCAAGCTCGCATTGTAGCCCCATCCCTTGTCCGTCTCGAAAAAATCAAATTCTGACAACTTGCGGATACCGTAGCGATCGTACATCGAAGTATCCGAATGCAGTACAGTAGTTGCATAATTGGGTTTCCACGCCCCAAACCGCTTCGTTTCCGCCTCCGTCGCGTCAGACAACAGCCTCATCACTTGGTCTGGCGGCACCGCAAAAACCACCTTATCAAATTCCTGAATCTCCCCATTAGCCAGCACAATCTTTACCGCACCAGCACTTCTCAAAATACTTGCAATCTCCACATTAGCCAAAATCTCACCCCGAAAGCGCTCCAGAATCTTTTCAATGTAAGAATACACGCCACCTTTAATCCTTACCCAGTTAACCAAGGCATATTCCCGCAGCATCGGAATCGCCAACTCTGCCGGAAAATTGTCGAGCAATTCAAACGGTATTGAATAGCTGTACATCGTCAGCAACTTCAACCAATCGTTGCGGAGGCACGAACTTTTCAAACTCGCAGAAAGCGGTATATCGTAGAAATCTTGCTCTTTAGCAAACCGCATTTTTAAAATAAATCCAGCCGAACGAGCATAAAGAGCATCCAGCCGCAAATATTCGATCAGACGTTGAATTCCCGTGAAGTTTTTCTGAATTGCGACTTTTGATAAAAAGTGGCGGTTGTCTTTAAAAAACAGCGCAGAACCAATCTGCACGGGTTCTAATTCAACGCCTAGCTCCTGCATTAAAGCCAAGAAATTGTAGAACACATTAGGAAATTCTAGCACGCCATTTTCTAATATTTCGTTGCACTCAGATTGATTGGGCGCGACATTTTTATTCAGCGTGCGAATGTGTCCGCCTAAAATCTGTTGCTTTTCCAAAACAGTGACGCGGTGTCCCTGTTTATCGAGCCAGTAGGCTGTCGCCATACCGCTAGCTCCGCCCCCAACAATTGCAATTTTCATAGTTCGCTCCTAGAAGTCATTAGTCATTAGTCATTAGTCATCAGTCATCAGTCATTAGTCATTAGTCATTAGTCATTAGTCATTAGTCATTAGTCATTAGTCAGCAATCATTAATCAACAGTTAACAGTCAGCAGTTCACAGTCAACAGTCATTAGTCATCAGTTATTAGTGCTGTCGCCTCCGAGCTTTCCGTACAACGTCATCAGTCCGATTGAAGATGGAAGATGGAAGGAATTCTCGTTTCCAGGTAGAATCTGGGAACGCATTTCACTGTTGCTGTGCTTCGTCATTTTTAAGAGGAGGCAGAGCTTCCAGAAATTCATTCCTTGGCAGAGCCAAGGAACGAGATAACGAGAGCAGAAACGAGAGATTTTTAAGAAGAGGCAGAGCAAGAGTGAAATTCATTCCTTGGCTCTGCCAAAAAACGAGAGAAACAGGAAAATAACCAATTGCCAATTTTCCTTAGCCTAAAATCGCATCGCCGGATAAACGTTGATAAAGCAGCGCCCCCGTCCAAAATGTGGGCGCAAAGCCTGGATAGCCCGATGAGGCGTTGCAAAAATAGAAATTGTTGAGGGATGTTTCGTGATTTAGCCGATCGACTCCCATGTTTTTCGGTGTCAGGGTAGAACCATAGGAATTGCCGTTAGGACACCAGCAAAAGCGCTCGTTAGTTGTAGGACTTCCGGTAATATGAAAGACCATGTGTTTGCGGAAATCTGGAACATAGTGTTTTTCAACTACGTCTAAAATCGAGTCCAGAATCTCTTGTTTCTTTTGTCTGTAAGCTTTGCGATCTGTTTCCCACAGTTGCTTAAAATAGCTGTAATTAGCAACAGTCAAAAATTCCACAATTTGACAATCTTCTGGACAATCTTGCCGCGCTTCGGTCAGTAAAGTTGGCGTAGTAATTGCAAAACTCGGACGAGAAAAATCATTTTTTTCGTACATTTGAGCAAAAGATTCATTCAGATCCAAGTGTTCGGAATGAAACGTATTCCACTTGCCAAATCCGTAGTCTCGCAGGTCGATATCTTTGACAACGCAGTAGACCATGTAGTTAGATGCAGAATACTCATAATCGAGTTTCCGTCGCACTGTTTTCGAGAACAGTTCCTCCCCAATCATCTTGGCCGCTCTTTTCGGGTCGAGGTTGCAAATCACCGTGTCGCCGATGAATTCATGGGTTTGATGCGTGGTTAAATCCATCGCTTCAACTCCCGTTACCGTTTTGTTTGTCAGTCTAAAATTCGTAACTTCGTGGTTTAGAGAAACTTTCCCGCCGTTGGATTCAATGACTTTTACTAAAGAATTGATCACATCTTCAAAATGCTGCGTCGGGTAAAATGCACCTTCTTGATAGCCTCGAAACAAAGCAATCCAAGCATAGAAAGAAAGCTGGTTCGGAGGTAGCAAAAAGTCCGGCCATTGCAGGGCTAATAGGGTTTGGGCGGCTTGCGGGAGTTGGAATTTGTCGAACAGGTCTTGAAGCGTGCTGTTGAGGTGTTGGACGGCACAGAATACGTCGCCGAAATTTTTGATTAATTCAATTGGTTTGACGGGAGGAGCGAGTTTTCTGAGTCCCTCGCCGGTTTTTTCGACTTCGTTGACGAATTTGCGAATTCTCTCGCTTGCTTCGGGAAATAAAGCCGACAATCTGCGGATCAGTTCCTCTGATTCCGAGGGAATATCTAGTGCGTACCCCGGCATTCTCATGTGGTCGAAGCCATTCGGATCGTACCGTTCAAAGGTGACATCGCGATCGAGATTGAGTTTTTTGAGGACTCGATTCACCGTATGTCCTTCGCCGCAGTCCCAAACGTAGTGGAATTGAGCATTAAACGTGTATTTTTTGGCCATCGTAAAGGTGTGGCCAAAGCCTCCGGGGTGTTCGTGAGCTTCCAGGATGTGTACGGTTTTGCCGGAGTTTGCCATCAAGGCTCCGAAAACCAGTGCTGATAAACCACTGCCGACGATGAGGTAATCTGTTTTCATGGAAATTTCCTCGATCGATTGAAGATGGAAGAAGGAAGAAGTCATTAGTCATCAGTCATTAGTCATCAGTCATCAGTCATCAGTCATGTTTTGCTGTCGCCTCCGAGCTTTCCGTACAACGTCATCAGTCCGATTGAAGATGGAAGAAGGAAGAAGTCATTAGTCCTTAGTCATCAGTCATCAGTCATCAGTGCTGTCGCCTCTGAGCTTTCCGTACAACGTCATCAGGAAGAAGGAAGATGCGATCGACCACATGGGTTTCATTCCTAACAACATTCTCACCTACTTATATATTTAAGCTAACTCTAAATTCTGAGGAAAGCGTGAAGTCAAGCAACAAAATTGCTAATGACGCTGGTTAAAGCATTGTATTAAAGCCGTTTTGCGGTTACTGTGAAGATTAATTAAGCTTTTTCAATCTAAGTTATAGCTTGTAGGGCGAGCTTTCCATGTCGCCCCACCAGGAAAAAAGCCGGGTTTATACCTTTGTGCGTAAGTCTTAAGGTAGAGATTTATCTACCTAATTAGGATGATATTAATGAGATGTCCGATCGCTTATTTGTGCGGTACAATCACATCAAAAAAAGCGTCATCTAAATCGTAACCAAACATTTGGGACATTGCCATCAACTTCGATTTGCTAGGAATTCCCTGCTGGTTCAACCAATCAGTCAACACAAAAATTTTGCTCATCAAAAACATTTCTAAAGCTTCAGGATTGTACTGAATGCCTTGGGTGCGGTGGAACTGGTGCGGCACCAACATCGCCGCGTAGCGGGCCAATTCTCCACCTTTCCAATCTAGCAAAAATGGCAGCCAAGGGTAGCAAGCATCTAAGCGAATAAACCACAGCCGCACTTCGGGAATTTCGGAGATTTCTCGCGGATCTAATTCTTCGCGCGGATATTCTATTTCAAATTGTAGCTGTTGTTCGTTTTGGGCGATCGCCCCGGATGCCAGCCAATTTTCGATCGCACTCTGCACCGGAGACAAATCCAAACTGTTTATGCGATCGGCATCAATCGATATCATAATACTCATAAAAAGTCAAGCTTATAACATTAAGTTTTAGATTAATCCCACAGATAAATCCGAAGGCTTTGTACCCTGGATGATTTTGGTCAACTTTATAGCATTTAGTTATCATACCACCAACCACAAACATTTTACCTGACAAATGACAAATGACTGTTGACTGTTGACTGTTGACTGTTGACTGTTGACTGTTGACTGTTGACTGTTGACTGTGGATTAATGATTGCTGAATAATGACTAATGACTAATGACTACTGACTACTGACTACTGACTACTGACTACTGACTACTGACTACTGACTACTGACTACTGACTACTGGCTACTGACTACTGACTACTGACTACTGACTACTGACTACTGACTACTGACTACTGACTACTGACTACTGACTACTGACTAATTACCCATTTTTCCCAAACTTGCCATCCTGCAAAGAATTACCAATCC
>NZ_JADEWV010000341.1 GCF_015207455.1 Microcoleus sp. LEGE 07076 | reverse complement strand
CTGGAGGTGCTGCGATGAAGGCGATGATGTAGCAGATTGTGGCACTCAGTAGTGTGGGAATCATCAGGACTCCGAACCAGCCTACATAGAGGCGGTTGTCTGTGCTGGTGACCCAGTTACAAAACTGATCCCACAGGTTGGCGCTTTCGCGCTGCTGTAATGTGGTTGTCATTTGTTTATGATTGCGTTATTTGGTTTTCAATGTTCGTGACGGCTTTGTGTTCCGCCATGTAAATAAATATAAAGCATATTCTCAGGTTTGTAAAGGGCTGTAACTACAGATTAAGTAATCAGAAACATAAGCTTGAATTATCTATTTGAAAAAAACTGGATAAATGGGCAAGAATGCACAAAAAAGTAGGGAAAGCCTGGAAGCTTGTCGCCTTCAGGCATGGAAATATTAAGATACAGATTTTTGCTGGCTGGGTATCATCACTAGCGCCCAGTAGGGAACTTGGGCCGGATCGACATCTGCGATCGCCTTAATTCGCTGATTTGGCATAGTTGCCCGTTCTATATATAGTGCGCGATCGAACTGTCCCAACTCAACGAGCACATCCCGGACTTTGGCAAAGTGCCTCCCCAGCTTAATAATCACAGCAGCATCAACCACCGCCAGCCGATCGCGCAAAACATCCGCATCCAGCGTTGCAGGCATAATACTCAAAACATCGTTGCGGTAAGTCAGCGGCACTCCCAGCGCACTCGCACTAGCCATTGTCGAAGAAATTCCCGGCACAACTTCAGTGGTAAATTTGGCCGACAACCGATTGAACAAATACATAAACGTGCCGTAGAGAAAAGGTTCGCCCTCGCACAAAACCGCCACATCCCGCCCTTCGCTGAGGTGGGCTGCAATTTTCTCGGCAGCAATATCGTAATAAGGTTGAGACGATCGCGTCGGACTAAAAGGCAGCGGCATGGGAATCTCAATTTGTTCTGGACGCAGATAATCCGCGACGATCGCCCGCGCCAGCACCTTACCATTTTCCATCGCCGGATAAGCAATGACCGGCACCGATTGCAAAATCCGATAAGCTTTCAAAGTTATCAATTCCGGATCGCCAGGGCCGATGCCCAATCCGTACAACTTACCAGCAGTTTCAGTCATAATTCGTCCTCTTTAGCTAAAGCATTCACGGCCGCCGTTGCCATTGCACTGCCACCGCGCCGCCCCTGCAACACGATAAATGGCACTCCCCGACTGTTGGCTGCGAGTTCGGCTTTAGATTCGGCCGCCCCCACAAATCCTACCGGGAAACCGAGAATCAAGGCTGGTTTGGGGGCTCCGGCATCCAGCATTTCCAGCAGTCGGAACAAAGCAGTCGGGGCATTGCCGATCGCCACCACCGCACCTTCCAAATCATTTAGCCACAAATCAAGGGCTGCTGCCGATCGAGTATTGCCAATTTTCCGCGCCAACTCCGGGATTTCGGGATGCCAGAGAGTGCAAATTACTGGGTTGTCAGCGGGGAGGCGCTTGCGGGTGATGCCTTCGGCTACCATCCGGGAATCGCACAGGATGGGCGCGCCCCCTGCGAGGGCGGTGCGCCCAGCAGTGGCTGCACCGGCGGAAGCTGCTAAGTCTGCGACAATATCTGTCATGCCGCAACTGTGAATGAGGCGCACTGCGACGGATTCTAAGTCGGGCTGCAAGTTTGATAAGTCTGCTTCGGCGCGAATTGTGGCGAAGGATTTGGTATAAATTTCTGTTCCGTCTTTAATATAGTCAAGCATTATTTAAAACTGGATCTTTTTTGAATGAACCGCGAAGGCGCTTTAGGCTTTCGCCGCGCTAGGGCGCTAGGGCGCGAAGGAAGAAAGAGGAAGAAAGAGGTTCACTTGTGATTTTGTTTTTTGGGGTTAAGCAATTGCTGCAATTGGTCGATCGCACTTCGATCTACAAATTCGCCCAATGATTCGTGGGGCGATCGCCATCGCTGATATATTTGCAGCAATTTGTTTGTAAAACTTGCAATCTCTGCAACTCTCACGCCCGGGAATATTTTCCGCCCAAAAGGCGAGTCTGTTGTACCTGCGTAAATGTCGTAACCTGCGATCGTTTGGTTTTGTTGTTTGATCTGAATTCCCACTAACGTTAGATCAATGGGAGAATGTTGGGCGCAGGATTTTTCGCAACCGCTGAAATGAATGTTAATTGGGCGATCGATGGTCAATTTTTGTGCTAAATCCTTGACCATTGCTAGGGCGTGGCTTTGGGTATCTGTCATCGCCGATGCACAACCGCTGCTACCGGCGCAAGCAACTAAGCAGGAATCCAGGTGAGTTGCGGATGAGTGCAATCCCAAATCGGCTACTTGCTGTTTGACTTCAAAAAGTTGGGTGTTGGGGATATCGGAAATCAGTAGATTTTGCCACGGCGTCAGTCTCAGGGTGCTGCTAGCCCAATTTTGGGCTAATTTCGCCAAATTTCGCAATTGCTGCGATTCTAGCCTACCGAGGGGCACTGCAATGCCGAGGTAGGAAAAACCGGACTTTTGCTGGGGGTGGATGCCGAGATGGCCGTAAAGTTCGATCGCCCGATTGGGAAGTTCGATCGAGCTTTTTTGCCATGCAAAGGGCAATTGCTTCTCCACTCGTTTGAGATAATTTTCTACGCCCCAATCTCCCAACAACTGGCGCAATCGTGGTTTTTTTCCTTCTATTCGTGGTCGGTATTTTGTGTATTCCAGATACGCATTTGCGAGGGCTGCCAATACAGAAATACATTGCGATACTTTAACTGTAATTCCTGTATTTGTGCCGTTCAAAAACAGCCTACAAATAGGTGATGATTTTGGCTTGACCTCGGTTGCTGCCAATAAAATATCGTTGCGAAAATCGCGGATAGAAACAGATTCTCCGCCGTCAAAGCCAATGCTGAATTTAGCGGAAAGTTCCGATAACTCAGGATGGGTTTGCAGATAATTATCCCAAGCTGCAACTAGCGGGCGAGTATCGAGTAACTGTTGGCGATCGATTCCCGCTGTCGGACTTGCCATTATATTGCGAATTGAGTCAACTTCAACGCGGCGAGACGCTAATCCCAATTCCTGTAAATCTTGCCAAACTTCTGCGGCAATTTCTGAGTGCAATTCTCGGATTTGCAAATTTGCCCGATTTGTGATTTGCAAACAGCCGGTACTGTAGCGATCGACTAAATTGGCGATCGACCTACACTGCGGTACAGTTAAAATTCCCCCCGGAATTCGCATCCTCGATAATATTCCATCTCTGGCTCTGGAACCGCAAAATAAGCCCGGACAAGCTGGTAATTCACTTAAACTTAACAAACTATCTCCTCCCCGTGCGACGCAGGGAATGTAAAGTAAAATCCTGAAATCGGCATTCTGGCTTTCACAGTTGCGGCACAGCGCCGGAATTACACCGAACTTTCCCGCTTTCAGGTTTAAGAAAGGTATCACAATTTTGCCCCTCAAAACCAAAACCCTCAATACTATGCTGGAAATAGATTCATGCTGGCAAAAATTGCAGGAGTAGGGCTGATGGTAGACAAATGGCTTTCGGTGGTGGGGATTGGGGAAGACGGACTTTCGGGATTGAGTCCGATCGCCCTTTCTTTACTTGCTCGCGCCCAAGTCGTTGTCGGCGGTGCCCGTCACCTAGCCATGCTACCCACCGACGACACCAGGGAAAAATTGCTCTGGGCTTCACCTTTACAAGCCACAGTCGATGAGATTATCCGTCGCCAGGGTGAGTCGATTTGCGTGCTAGCTAGTGGCGATCCCATGTGTCACGGAATTGGTGTCACCCTGTCGCGCCGGATTTCGATCGCCGAAATGATGATAATTCCCGCTGCATCGGCTTTTAGCTTGATGTGCGCGCGTCTGGGCTGGGCTTTGGCGGAGGTTGAGACTTTCAGTTTGACAAACCGCCCGATCGCCTCGATCGCCCTTTCTCTATATCCGGGGGCGCGGTTGTTGGTGTTGAGTGCCGATCGACATACGCCGGGAAAGGTTGCCGAATTGTTGACACAGCGGGGGTTTGGCAGCAGTTTGATGACTGTGTTCGAGCGGATGGGAGGGGAGGCGGAACGGCGGAGCGAGGGGGTTGCAGCAGCTTGGAATGCGGCGGATTTAGCCGATTTGAATGCGATCGCCATTGCAGTTGCAGCCGATCGCGAAACTCTGGTCATTCCCCGCACCTCCGGCTTACCGGATACAGCCTATCGCCACGACGGACAGTTGACGAAACGGGAGGTTAGAGCCGTTACGCTGTCGGCGTTAGCGCCGATTCCGGGGGAGTTGCTGTGGGATGTGGGGGCGGGCTGCGGTTCGAT
>NZ_JADEWV010000340.1 GCF_015207455.1 Microcoleus sp. LEGE 07076 | reverse complement strand
TGGGTGGGAAGGGCGATCGATTCTGGGAGATGGGCGGATTCTTTGGTAGAGTTTGTGGATGCTGCGAAGGCTTCAAGACAGAAAAATGCGATCGCGAATCTCAGTTTGGATTTGACTCAGAAGAATGCTGATGGGAGTGTGACGACGCGCTATGAGTTGACTCCAGCAGAAAGAAGTGCGATCGAATATGCGCGGCAAAATGGGGTAATGCTGGTAGTGGCGGCGGGTAACGACGGCGGTGTGATGTCGGTTTTGGGTCAAGCTTCTCAGGAGTTTGACAATATTTTTACGGTTGGGGCTGGGGATATTAACGGGCGATCGGACTATTCTAGTTATGGCCGCGGTTTAGATATTATGGCCGATGGCGGCACGACTGAACATCCGGCTTTATCGACTGCGGGAAATGATTTGGGGACGATGGCGGGGACTTCGGTAGCCACTGCGAAAGTTGCGGGGGCGGCTTCTTTGGTTTGGGCGGCAAATCCTGCTTTGAACTATCGCCAAGTGATGGAGATTTTGAAGTCTACGGCGAGGGATTTGGGGCCGATTGGATGGGATGATGAGACGGGTTTTGGGTTTCTTGAATACTTTGGCGGCGGTGGATTTGGCGAAGAAAACGACGCCGGAGGTTTATAAACCTACAGCTTTCTTCCAACCGACAACTTGGGGCGGTGATGGGATGGTGACACCCAGTGAACGGGCTGTCAATATTGTGAATGAAAACTTTACTGCTTGGGTGGTGTCACAAAATGGAATTACTCTTCGCAATAGTCCGAATACGAGCGATCGAAGTAATTTTGTTGTGAAGTATGGTGATACTTTAACTTTTGACGGCTGGACTTACGGCGAACAGCTTAGCGATTTAACCACAGGAAAAGCGGATGCTTTGTGGTATCGCTTCCGATATAACGGCGGTACTTATTGGATACCGAGTGCTTGGACTGGTGGCTACCCTGGAAGTAAGCCGCCTTTACTTCCGCCGACACAGCAACCCCCACAACAACCTCCACAGCAACCAACTGCTAATACGGTGTACCTGTCTACCAGTAGCGGACAGATATTGCAGGTTAATACGGCGACGGGTGCACAAAATCCAATCTATCAAGGCCGCGCTTTTACTGATTTGGCGGTTGCTCCGAATGGTAAACTTTACGGCTGTACTTTCTATGACGGTTTGTATGAGATAAATCCCTCTACGGGTGCGGAACGATATGTCGGGCCGTTGGCGGGGGGAACTCTCAATTCTCTGACTTTTTCTCCCGATGGCCGACTCTACGGGGCCGATCAGGGAAATGGTAATTTGTTTCAGATTTCGCCTGATAATGGTCAGATGAATTTGATTGGAAATTTGGGCGGGCCTAGCAGTGGAGATTTGGTTTTAAACGGGGCTAATGAGATTTTTGCAACGGTTAGTAGTCCTAATACTTCGTTGAACGATCGCCTAGTTGCTGTCAATTTGGCGACGGGTAATTCGCGCTATATAGGCGATTTGGGTTTGCTGGAAGTGTATGGTCTGAGCTGGGAGAATGGGCAACTGACAGCTTATACTTCCGATCGCCGGAAACTGGCAATTGACCCGAACACGGCTAAAGCAACTGTTGTCGGTACAGTCTCTAGCAACGGTCTGATCTGGGGAGCGGCAACAAAGCCTGCAACTGCATCGAGTCCTACAGATGATGTGCGTCAGAAGTTCTTGTATGCTGCTAGCCAGTATCCGCAAGTGGGGGCTGCTATTACTGGTATGCAGGATCAGGGGGGTGGTGTTTTCCGTCAGGAGTTTGAACGGGCGATTATGATCTGGAATGGTCAGCAAGTGACTGTTTATGAGACAAAGGGGCGATCGGTTTCGCCAACTTCCCCGTCTTCTGAGCCTCAAGTCAATAATCCTTCTGGCTTCAATCCTGTTGTTTTCACTCGCTCGGTTGGAGTTGATACTAACTACGGCATCAGGCTAAGAACTGATACTAGCCTAAATGCTCCTGGTGAAGGTGTCACCCATGATTCTCAGATCGAGTTTGATGGCTGGAAGTATGGCGAAGCGGTGCAGGATCGGACTGTGGCAAATGGTCAGATGGATGCGTTATGGTATCGGATCAAGGGTACGAACTACTGGATTCCTAGTGCTTTTATCAATGGCTACCCGCCTGGTTATAAGCCGCCTGTTTCATCAGGTGGAAATAATGGTGGTGGCAATGTTGGAACTGACATTACAACGCCCTTAAACAGCAATCCGACCGAAGCGAACCCGTTACGAGGGTTTATCCACCCGTTGGGTAATTCCAAGATTCAGCCGAGTCAGGGAAACAGTACGGGATCGCACGTTGACCGAGCTGCATATTCGATTGACTTCCCAGCAAACATTGGTACGCCTGTTTCTGCAATGCGGCAGGGTAAGGTCGTGGCAGTTCGCGATATTTATCCCGATACCGGTGGTGGATCGGATAAAGCCAACGCATTTAACTATGTCTTGATAGAACATGATAATGGCTATCGTTCGGCATACATTCACCTTCAGCAAGGCTTTAATTCGCGGGTTGGGTTGAAGGTTGGCGATACGGTTAAAGCGGGGCAAACTATTGGCTATAGCGGTAATTCCGGCTGGAGTACCGGCCCGCATCTGCACGTTGAGGTTCACCGCGCTGCTGCTGGTGGTTATCTTGGTCAAACCGTTCCGTTTGTGATTGGTGGCGGTGCTGCGGGTGATGGTTCAAGCAGTGATGATTCTGCGACTGATGATGACTACAACTACGATGAAGAAGATGATAGCTTACCAATAGGTCAGCTAATTGCCAATGAGGTAGTTGAGCTTACCAGAGAAAGCTTAAAGGGACTGAATCAAGCAATTGCTGAGGGAATCAGAAGCCAATTTGACGGCATTATCAACCCTCTGCAAAATAAAGTTAATGAGGCTGAGAAGAAAGTTGCAAACTTGAAATCTCAGCTAGAGAGCAAAACAGAGGGTATCATTAACAGCATTTCTGGTAGCGTCATTGGTGGTTTGAATGCAACGGCTAAAAATGAGCTACGCAATGCCATTAATGAAGTTAACAATGGTGAATTTGCAGGAAGTTCAGCCTCTGTCACTCAAGCTGTACTTGCCAAACTAAGTAGTATCGGCTTAGGTTTTGTTACTGGGCTAATAGACGGCTGGATTGATGATAGGATTGATGAGGCATTTGCTCCTGTAGAACAAGCTTTGAAGGAAGCACAACAAAAGCTTCAGGAAGCAAAGGAAGAACTTTATAAAGTAACCGAGAAAATTAAACCAATAATTGACAATGCAATTGATGCTGCTGCTGACCAGCTTAATGAATGGACTCCTTACATTGCCAATGTTGCCCAAGCACTGTTCTATGCTGAGAAGGAGTGGGTTGATAATTTAACTGCTCCAGAATTCTGGATAGATCCAGAACTCTGGAAAAAGTTTGGTTTATTCCTTTTAGGGCTGGCAATAACTGCTGCCATTACTGCTGCGTCTTTTGTTGCTGCTGGAGCTATCGCTGCATATACTGGAGGAACTGGTGCTGTTCCTGCTGCTGTTGGTGCTGCACAAGTTGTATTAGCCATAATTGGAGGCGCTATGACTTTGGAACAATTAATATCAATTTTAGAGAGCGCCAA
The DNA here is from genome assembly GCF_015207455.1 of Microcoleus sp. LEGE 07076. GTDB lineage: Bacteria > Cyanobacteriota > Cyanobacteriia > Cyanobacteriales > Microcoleaceae > Microcoleus. The sequence goes on along the minus strand of NZ_JADEWV010000340.1, from coordinate 680 downwards.
AATAGCATTTGAAGGTTTGCATGAGGGAGCTAAATCCTCCACAACTGATGAAGAATTACAACTTGTTGGCAAAAAATTTGCTAGTGAATCTACTGACACTCTTGGTAAACTAATCACTTTGGTGGCAAATATTGCTGTTGGGTCACTTACTGGAGCCAAGCTGGGAGGAGCATTCTCTAAGTATGGTTCTTCCATAACGAAGAAGGTATTTAAGAACCGAGTTCGTTCCCTTGATGCGGTTAACAAATTCCGAAATTTATGGCAAGAAGCTGATTTGAAGACGGCTATTCAGAGATTTGCAGGGTCTGACGCTAAACCAATACCATCAGCCTCCGGGAAAATCAATTATAAAAACCCACAAACAGGCATTCAAATTGTACAAGATCCTGTTGGTAAGTATTTTAGGATAGAAGACACGAAAATTCCCATAAAAAAGGATGGTACACTACCCTATCAGCGTTATTTTGATCTGAATGGGCAAATTCCTAAAAACAAGATGCTCCCTAATGGAAAAGAGACGGGACGCTTAAGGCATGAATATGAGGAAGTAACACATTTTAAGTATGAAGACTAAGTATGAACAATCAATCATCTTTTCCATAGTACAATTGAATTATGCAGCCTAATATTTTATCCGATCGCCCCGATCGCATCCACCCATCCATTCAACTCCCCTCCCT
>NZ_JADEWV010000339.1 GCF_015207455.1 Microcoleus sp. LEGE 07076 | reverse complement strand
AGGGGGAAGCAGCTTCGGGGGCGCTGGGTTCTGGGTTCGAGCCACCGCCGAAGGGGAAATTTCCAGTAAAGAACAGCCCTGCGAGCGCCGCCAGAGGCACTAAGATAGCCGCAGGTATTACCCATTTGGGGAATTGTTTTTTCGGAGGCGGGACTTTTTCTTCGTCTTCGTCTTCCTCTTCGTCTTCCTCGTCGTCATCTCGATCGAATTCTGCCTCTTGATAATAGTCTTCGTCTTCAGGCTCGACATCATCTAAACCTACAGAGTCATCAGGCATTCCACTCTCGGAGGCGTAAAGCGGCTCTGCGGGCATCAGATTAATTTCTTCTTCCCACGCAGCCGAGCCGTCTCCTGTTCGACGCCCGTAAACTTTGACAGTGTGAATTGATTCGACTCCCAAATTCGTCATCCCGTTGCGGATGAAATCGACCAATGCCATTTGACTCGGCACTTTGTCTGACTCCAAAATTATGTGGAGGCAGTCGTTGTCCCGGGTTACATCGGCGTTGATGCCTTTGGGTTTGAGTGTACGGTTGATGCTAGATGCGATCGCTTTTGGATCGCCCTGCTTGAGAAGTTCCTGCAGGTTCTGTTGTGTCATGGGTAGCGCTCTTTTGTTTTGGGGGGGGTGGAGAGCCGGCAAATAATATTAACCGATCGGCGTTCGGCGGCGGACAATATTTATTTACCACATTAACTTCTACTGTGGCATTCTGAGACGATTTCTCGTATCTATTCAACACCTTTTGACCTGCGAGCGGGGAGCGAGCACATAGGCGCAAGCAAAATTCGTTGTAAAAATTTACAGCGATCCCGCCCAAAAACGGTTACAAGTTTCCTACACTCCTGGCGGACTCCCAAAATTTGAGATTTTAGTTGCTGCTCTCAGATTGCATCTGTCGAGTGTGGGCTTCTCGCTTCCAGGGCAGCAGCCAAGGGCAGCAGTGGACTTACGCCCGCCCGTACTATTTTAGTCTTACATTGCCTCTGTTAAGCGGTAACGCTGGTTCCCAATGCCAAAATCCCCAGCTCTTGATTTCTGATGTTGATAGCTGCGTTGATGTCTCTAGCGTGTCGCTGATACCAATCTCATAAAGTATCGCTACAGATACGATGTCTGCCGAAAAAATTCTATGTCTAAAATCGACACAATAAATGTAGCAACATTTTATGATATTGGTATAAATGGAACAATGTTTTATCGCAGTTTTGGGAACAAAAATTGACTGTCTTGGGTTTTGGGGAGTGCGGAATTTACAGTTGCGAGTATGTCTATCTTTGCTGAATCCTTTTTTGGCAGGTTTGACTGCAAAACAAGCATTTTTAATGGCAATCGATTCAATCTCAAAAGGCACAGAGTTTGCCGAGTTGGGCAAGCGGTGAAGAATTTCAGTTTTAATTGCCATCCAGTGCGCTTTTGTTCCCGGTTGCGACAAGTATTTGATGGTCGTGTTGCAGACAAAACGACTGAGACCAAACCATTGCTTCTGCTACGCTTTTTGTTCAGGGTTTGGGAAGATTGGGATCTTCTATGATTTTTTGCGGTCACTCGGCCAGGAATCCATTCTGTAAGAGAAGACGTGAAGGATGGCGTGAATATCCGCTGTGAGTTGGGACTCATGGCAGTGTAGAGGACTTGAGAGAACCACGATTTCTCCACCGTTTTGTTTTGCCATAAACTCGAATAGTTCAAATCCGAGCCTGCACAACCTGTCTCTACAGGCAACAACAATTGTGAGCCGATTGCCTCGCATAAGTCTGACCAATAGGGCTTGCAGTCCTTTCCGCTTGAAGTTGAGTCCTGAACCAATATCTTGGATGATTTCTGATTCAGGATAACGTTCTCGCATAAATTCGACTTGTGTTGCCAGGTCGTCTTTTTGGTTAGCCCAACTGACTCTGCAATAGCAAATAATGGCAGTTATAGTTGCACGGCAACGATAGGATTCGACATCGTAGAGTCTTTGCCCTACTTCGTTCCTGATGCTTTTGATCTTGCCTTCGTCTGCGTATTTCCTTAGCGTGTTCGGATGCAAACCCAGAAATTCGACTGCTTTTCTGAGTGGAATGTATGGCATACATTGAATGGTAGGATTTGTTAGCGCTATGATTAGTAAATCACTTAGGGATCTTTTGCCTCGCTGCCATTCAACCAGACACCTTGTGAGGTAGAGTGCGGGGATCAATGCTGCTTGAGCTAAAATCTGACATTGTTAGACACTTGGACGGTTTGGCAGTTGAGGTGGCAACGAGTTCGCGCGGTGAGAGCCGGAGAACCGAACCTATGGCGCCGAAGTCTCAAATCGAAAATCTCAAATGGACGCTTCGTGCGGCGGATGCTGGTAAGGATCGTGAATTAAATAATTTAGACAAGTTTGTGGGATGGGCGGGAGAGCCCATCCCACAAGAACAATAAAGATTGCAAGTTATTTAATTCTCATTCCTCAGAGAGAACATCAGCGAAACAAGCTAGAAAGTTCTATAACTTTGGTTTGCAGAGTTGAGATTTCTTCCCGGCCTCGTTTTAAAGAAGCTTCTAACTCTAGGAGCAAAGGCAAACTTTTTTGCAGTTTTTCTAAGCTGGCGTTCTTGACTTCTTGGCGAAAATAGTATATGCGTTTGGGATTGCCCAGGTCTAGATCTCGAGCAATTTTATCATCCCGATCGCCCGCTTCGATCATCGCCTTGACCCACAGCCAAATCCGAAACTTACCGGTCAAGCCTGCCACAATCCTCAAACCAGGCTCGTTCCGGGCCGCTAAGCCTGCCAATAACTCTAAAGCAGCTCCCGTGTTGCCCTCGCGAATCGCATCGGCTAGTTGGAAGGTATTCTGGGCGTGACAGTGGACTAATGCTGCCACTTCCTCGGGATTGAGAGGTTGGCTGCGGTTGCCTGCAAACAGGCGCAATTTTTCCAGTTCGCTGTAGAGTCCGCGGGTATCGCTACCAATGGATTGGGCCAAAAGTTCGATCGCTGTGGCGGTCAATTTGACGTTCATTTCGCTAGCAACTTGCCTCGCCCGCTGCGCTAATTCTTTGTCATTCCAAGGCGGAATCGGCGAAAATTCTCGAAATTCGGCGGACTTGGCCAGTAACTTGGTAGATTTGAGTCGGCTGTCTGGTTTTTTGACGGATGTCAGCAGGAACAGGGTGGTAGGGGGAATCACCGGCAGCGTACGTTCCAATTGGGCTAGCAGTTCTGGAGAGCACTGCTGCGTTACAGTCGTATTTGCCAGCCAGACAAAACGGCTGCCGGTACCGAAGGGCGGTGTTAAGGCTCGATCGAGTCCTTCGACCACAGCGTCAGCTCGATCGGCAATAATCTTGTCATAGTTAAAACTAGCCCAGTTGGGGTCGAGGGCAGAGGAGCGCAAACTGGTGACTGCTTGCGCCATCGCAAAGTCGTCTTCTCCCCAAAACAGGTAAAATTGCATATTTAACGCTCAGAACCCGAAAAAAATTGATTGGGACGATCGGTTTGTCCAACATATCGTGAATCAGACTGTTGGAAGCCCGCACCATAATATAAAATTTGGTGTGGGAGTATTTCACCGCGAGGAAATCAAGATTGGATGATACTTATCAAGCTTACGTAAATCGGGTGGCGCGAATGACGCTGCTCGACTCCTACAAGTCCCAGGTGGAACACATTCAGGAATCTCCAAAATTTAAGCCCGATCCAGACGGTGGGAGAAATCCTGTAGCTTTTCCGGGTTATTCGGTGATTACGCCACCTGCGGGGGAAGATGCAGAAAATACTGCACTTTACAGTAATTTGCACTCAGTCCAACAACGGCTATTGCAGGAAATCGCGGACGGTGCGATCGTAGCACTGCCTCCTGATAGCTTCCATTTAACCGTGGCTGATTTGATTTGGAGCAGCGCTTTTCAAGATGCCTCTGAGAAAAATCCCGAATTTGAGGAGCAACTGCGGGAGCGCATGAAAGATCCTTTTGCCGCCTGCAAACCCTTAGCGGGCGGCCCCCCGATTCGCTGGATCGTGCTGGGGTTGATGGTGATGACTAGAGCTGTAGGTGTGTGTTTGGCACCGACGGACGAAAACTCTTACAAGCAAATTCTAGAGTTTCGCCGATCGATCTATCAAAATCCCGATTTAATTGGTTTAGGAATTGAACAGCAATATCATTTTACGGCACACATTACTCTGGCTTATTTTGGGGACACCGGGCCGAAACTAGACCGCGCTCGTTTGTGCGCTCTGATGTCTGAGTTAAACGAGCAATGGCTTGACACGCCCCAAGAACTGTGCGTGCACCGAGCCGAACTGCGGAAGTTTGATGACATGACTAGCTACCGCCGGCAACCGGATTGGCCTGTTT
>NZ_JADEWV010000338.1 GCF_015207455.1 Microcoleus sp. LEGE 07076 | reverse complement strand
ATTAAAGCCAGTATCCGCTGCCATTTGTGCAGTTTCATGATCAATTTGTCGCAAACACCACAGTTTAACATCATACTGTAAGGTGCGCCCGGTCGCGCACCTGACAATTACTCTTCAACCCGCGTCGGCTGGTGAAAGTTTGTCTGGGATCGGTTTCAACCGCCGATCGGCAGTTTCATCACTTGGCGGTAGTGCGCTTCAATTTCGCCCACCATAGGCGATTGACGCTTGCTAGTCCACTCGCTGCGATCGAATAATTCCCGTCTCAAAGCATCAACATCGATCGTTTTTACCTTACCTTCAGCAACAATTTGTTGGCCGTTTACCCAAACGCTGTTTACCGCATTTGTCGGGCGCCCTAATATTAGCAAGCCGATCGGATCGGTGCGCGGCAACAATGATAAACTGGTTAAATCGTACAGCACAAAATCGGCTTTTTTCCCAACAGTCAGCGAACCCATTTCATCGGCGACATTCAAGCCTTTCGCTGCGCCCTGCGATGCCATTTCTACCGACTGGCGCGGTGTAATCCAGTGGCGGTAATCCAAATCCGTGATATTGTGCAAAATCGAACCAATTTTAATCGCTTCCAGCAAATCTTGAGAATCGTTGCTAGCAGCGCCGTCGCAGCCGAAAGATACGTTGACTCCGGCTTTGCGGTATTTCAAAATTGGTGCGATGCCGCTTCCCAAGCGTAGGTTGCTGAGGGGATTGTGTACAACAGTCGATTCAGTTTCTGCCAGAATTGCGATGTCGGAATCTTCCAGCCAGACGCAGTGGGCTAAGGAAGTACGAGGAGTTAAAAAACCTATTTTTTGCAGGTGTTCGACGGCGCTGCAACCGTATTTTTCGTGAGCTAGTTGTTTTTGAGCAGAGGTTTCTAGGAGGTGGGCGTGCAGGCAAATATTGTAGCGATCGCCCAAATCGATGCAGCCTTCAAACAAAGCATCCGAACACAGTTGAATTCCAGTCGGTGCCAACAATATATTAACCCCTTTTTCTGGTTTGTGAAACTGTTTGATGGCTGTTTCCATTAACTCTAAAGTTGCCTTTGTCGGTCGAGTGTAAGCGGCGCGTTCGATCGCGCTATCGCCAGTCGGCATTCCTGCTGTCAGGGATTCATCTTGAATTAACGGCCCGATAAAAGCGCGAATGCCAATTTCTTGATAAGCGCGAACTGCGGCGGCAATTGTCTCTAATTCTTTCCCCGGAATCAGAACTAAATGATCGACTACGCTTGTGCCGCCGGATAGCAAAGTTTCTACCGCTGTTCCCAAGGCGCTCAAGTAAATTTGTTCTGGTTCTAGCGGGGTAAAATCGTACAGTTCGGCAATCCACAACTCCAGCGGCAAAGGAGGAATAATTCCCCGCTGCCACATTTCGGAAGAGTGGGTGTGGGCGTTGACAAAACCGGGCAGCAGCAGCTTATTTTTGCCGTCAATTATTGTTTCAACAGGTTCTAAATTCTGGGCGATCGCACTTATGCAATTATCCACGACTTCCACGTCTGCGGTCTCATAACCGTTCTCAACTGTAACCAAAGCATTTTGGATTGTAAAGCTCACAGATTTACCCTTTTTGTAAATTTATATTGATTTATATTTTATGATTTAATCTCCTTTAATCTCGTTCCCAAGCTCTGCCTGGGAACGCATATCTGGAGGCTCTGCCTCTCGTGTGCTTTACTGGAGGTAGAGCCTCCTACAAGGCATTCCCAGGAGCGGCCTGGGAACGAGCAAATCGTCATGTAAAATAATAATTGTTTTTGAGTCGCGATCGCAATGAATTCTGATTCTCTCCGTACCTTGGGCGTAGCGCCGAATGCTTGGAAAGTTGATGCCAAAATTGCCGACATCACCCGCCCGCAAATTGACCCGCAAATTGTTACCCTAGAAACAGAAACTAAAACCCTGCGTGTGGATTTAGCCAAAGCTGCAATGTTGGTGATAGATATGCAAAATGATTTTTGTCACCCCGACGGTTGGCTAGCGCATATTGGCGTAGATGTAACGCCCGCGAGAAGTCCAATTAATCCTTTAAAGAATTTGCTGCCAAAATTGCGATCGCACGCAATTCCCATTATTTGGATCAACTGGGGAAACCGCCCCGATTTGCTCAATATTAGTGCAGCTTGCCGCCACGTTTACAATCCTACAGGTGACGGCGTAGGTTTGGGAGATCCGCTGCCAAAAAACGGCGCACCAGTATTGATGGCAGGCAGTTGGGCGGCAGCAGTTGTTGATGAATTGGCACAAAAACCGGAGGATATTTGCATTGATAAATATCGGATGAGTGGCTTTTGGGATACTCCTTTAGATAGTATATTGCGGAACCTCGGCAAAACTACACTTTTTTTCGGAGGAGTAAACGCCGATCAGTGCGTCATGGCTACACTGCAAGATGCTAATTTCCTCGGTTACGACTGTATTTTAGTCAAAGATTGTACAGCTACCACATCTCCCGAGTATTGCTGGCAAGCTACTCTTTATAACGTTAAACAATGTTTTGGCTTTTTGTCGGATTCTCAGGCTATGTTAGAAGCAATTAAATAGCAGTCAGTAGTCATTAGTCATTAGTCATTAGTCAGTAGTCAGTAGTTAGTAGTCATTGGGAATTGGGAATTGGGAATTGGGCATCTTGCCCTGAGCGAAGTCGAAGGGTGGGTATATGGCATTGAAAATCGGAGCAAAAAGCATTGGGCCTCTATAACATTCTTGTTTGTCTGATGTTATTTGTGAGTAGCTACCAATGACTGATAACTGATAACTAATAACTAATAACCAATAACCAATAACTAATAACTACTGACTGCTGACTTCTTCCTTCAGCCATAACAACTCACAGCTAACAATAAAAAAATGACAAACCAGTGCATGATTCCGGTTATGAAGTCTCCGAAAGACTACCAAGCATTTCGCATCAGCCCGGGCGATACTAATAGATTGGCAATTGTCTTCGATCCGGCTGCTGCTAATGTTTCATTAACTGTTTGTGTCGAAATCTTCGATGCTGGCGGCAAAACTCCTCCCAACCGCCATCAATTTGCAGTAGAAATGTTTTTTGTACTCAAAGGAAGAGGGCAAGCAACCTGCGACGGCAAAACAGTTAGTATTAAGCCGGGAGATAGTTTGTTAGTGCCTCCAACAGGGACTCACGTGATTGAGAATACGGGAAGCGAACGTTTGTACACTCTGTGCATCATGGTGCCGAATGAGGATTTTGTGGAACTGATTCGCAGCGGTACGCCCGTCGAACTCGACGAGGAAGATATGAGGGTTCTCGGGCGATCGGATGTACTGATTCCGTGCTAGGTTTGCAGTCAGGACTTTAGTCTTTTAATCTCGTTTCTAGGTAGAGCCTTGGAACAAATATCTAGATGCTCTGCCTAGCTTCTTTTTTTCAGGTAAAATAATTTATGACCGTTATATTTCACATTGCTAAAAGCCAACAATGGGAAGCAGCAAAACAGCTTGATTCCTATCGCGGAGATACCTTAGACTCTGAAGGATTTATCCACTGTTCGACAATCCCGCAAATTACTAGAAGTGCCAACAAGTTTTTTGTAGGACAAACAGGATTGCTGTTGCTGTGGATTGACTCAGACAAAGTGCAAGCAGAAGTTAAATATGAACCTGCGGCTGGAGATTTTTATCCGCACATTTACGGGCCGCTGAATGTTGATGCTGTGGTGAAAGTTGTTGAGTTTGCAGCGGGGAAAGATGGCAAGTTTGAATTGCCGGAAGAATTAAGGGATGTTGTTTGAGATGCAGATTTTGCACCATTGTATACTAACTTTTTGGGGCGGGCTAGAAGCCCACCCCACAAGGAATTTTTTTTTTTTGGCGGGCTAGAAGCTCACCCCACAAGAAGAGATTTTATCTTTTTAGGGCGGGCTAGAAGCTCACCCCACAAGGAATTTTGTTTTTTAGGGCGGGCTAGAAGCCCACTCCACAAAAAGAGATTTTATCTTTTTAGGGCGGGCTAGAAGCCCAACCCCTACTCCCCACAAGAAGAGATTTTATCTTTTGTGGAACGGGCATCTTGCCCGTTCTGATTGCTGCAATATATCAATTTAAACTGACTGATTAACTAACTCGGCGGCTAATTTTAAGGCCTCTTCCCGAGTCGCAATTCTCCCCTCTACCCGCGCTAACTGAATCTCTAATAAAAATTGACCGATGCGCGGACTTCTGGGTAAATTCAAATGTTCCATTAAATCATTGCCGGTAACTAATTGTGTCGGATGGGCAATAATATCATCCCTATCGAGATAGCGATTAATTAACAGCGAAATTTCATCAACCGCAACTCCCGCCGCTGCGGCTAAAACTGCTAAAACTGGAAATGCTA
>NZ_JADEWV010000337.1 GCF_015207455.1 Microcoleus sp. LEGE 07076 | reverse complement strand
CTGCTGCACGCGATCGAGTTCCCCCCCCACCGCTTCCAGCTTGAGGCGCAGCCCGCTCAAATTGTCCTGCACCGGTTGCAACATTTCTTGATAAACATTCACCCGGCCCCAGAGTTCCGCCACCGCACCTTTCTGGTTGAACAAATTCTGTTCTAACTGCTTGAGTTCGTAACGTTTCGACTCACTTTCCACATTTTGGCGGTTGACATTTTCCTCAATTTGAGATATCGCCTGCTGCACCTGCTGAATTTCATTTTCCAGCCTTTGCAATTCTTGGCTTTGCTGCTGGCGCACAGAATTGATCTGTGCCGCGAGCGGTTCCCAATCAATATCTCCGGGATCTTGTTTTGGAGCATTAGCAGTACCCAAGCGGCGCCACAGCACCCCCTGATGCTGCTTTAAAAAATCTTCCCGTTCCTGCAAGCGGAGGCGCTGTCCCACCAGAGTTTCATTCAACATTTGATAGCTTTCGAGTTCGTCAGCCATTTCATTTTCCAAAGCCATGCGATCGTACTCCGAAGCCGCTTGAATTTTCGCTTGCAGCTCCTCAATAGTCTCCCGCTGGAGAGTCAACTCCTCCTCCTGATCGTTAACAAACCGGAACACCTTTTCCAAATCCTGTTGCAGGTTTTGCACCAGCCCCTGCAACTCCTCAACCGGCATCTGCTCCAGAGCAGACACATCTACTGTCTGCTCAGTACCCCCAGCACCCGCAGCAGACGCCAGCTTAGAAAATTGCTGGTACATATCCTCAACAGCCCGCACCTGCAAAGACATCGACTGAGCCTGCTCCTGCTTAGCGCTGAGGGTACTTTGCTGCCCTTGAAGATCCGCCCGAACTTGTGCCAAAGCATCTTGAGATTGATACCACTCCAGCCAGCGGTTTTGGAGACTCTGAAGTTGTGTGTCCACCTCGGCCTGCTGCTGCTGAGCATTTGCCCGTTTTTGCTCCAACTGCTGCCAGTGCAAATCCAAAATTGCCTGCTGAGCCCCCACAGCACCAAAAGACTGATTCAGTTGTTCCCGAACGCCTTGAGCCGCAGAAATTGCCCCTCCCAGCTTGTTCATCAACTCCTGAATCCTCAAAGCCTGCTGCTCGTCAACCACCGCCCCCTGCGGCATCTGAGACTGCTGAGTCGCCACCTGCTGCTGTTCGCCCCGCAACTGTTCCCAAGCCGTCTCCATTTCCAGCCGGCTGCTGGCGACCTCATCCCGCAGTCGGTTAGCTTCATCGCGAGTATTTTCAATTTCCGAGCGCTGAGCCTCCAGCCGCTCCAACTCCTCCTCCATTTGAGCCAACTGCTCTTCGCGGGCTTGCATTTCCATTTCCCGGCGATTGAGCTCCTGACTCGAAAACGTCAGAGAAGCCTTCCACTGTTCAATTTCCTCTTCCTTATCCTTAAACTTGTCCTGCAAGCGCGAAAAATTTTGCAGAATGCTAACCAACTGGCGGGCCGCCTCCTGAATCCGCTGGACTTGCTTGCTAGCGCTCAACTCCACCAGCACCAGGGTGCCGTCGTTAAACTTATTAGCTTCCTCAACTGGAATCGCGTCATCGCCCGGTACTGCGCTCCAATTGTGTTCGCCCCGCTGACAAGCTAGCAGTTTCAGTTCAGCCTTACCGCCACCGAGACCAAAGCCGCTTCTCTGTTTTTGTACTTCTGCTAGATACAGCACACTAATAGTCCTCTGCTTCGTAAAACCTATCCAAACTTACTTTAAGCTACTTAAAGACCGAAAATATAAGTCGTCTTTAGTGTCGTTTTCCCAATTCGGGGATAGCATCCTTTGCCAACTCTCTCGATCGCTCGCCCACACCACTATACTCCCTGCTGTGCATCCAAAAAGCACTGCCACCGCCCGCTTTGTGGACGAAAGGGAGAGCAGTATCAATGCCCCTTGATTCAAGACTAGCAAAACTGCGGGGATTCTCACAGCCCAAAACCGAAAAAGGTCAGTCATTCGATTTTAGATTAAAGAATTGGATAATGAGAGATTTAAGCTGTTGTGCAAATAAACACTGTATTTGCATTGCAAAAATCCCAAAATCCTCAAATTTTCTCCCCTTCAACATCTTGGACTCTCTCCTGCTCAATCGCCACCAACAATCTAGATGCAGTACAGCTTACTTGCAGCATTCAATCTCGGAGCAGGAACTCGATTTTAAAATTTGAGGCTCGCCACTGGAGATAGTCAGCAACTTGTATCCCATTATTTTCGATCGGTAAATTGGGGCATTGAAAATGTGAGAGTTGAGATTTGAGATTTGAGATCCACTCGACAGACGAATCTGGGAGGTTGGAGTTTCTTCTAAAATTTGTGGCTCGCCACGACAGGAGTACGCGGCACTGTACCGATTTTTGGGCGGTGTCAGTCAAAAACTCTCTATTGATTCTACCAGGCTTTAGTTGCCGAGCGATCGCGGTCTCCTCCTGCTGACCCAAAGCGATCTTCCAAAGCCGGCGGACTACGGATTTGAGCCGCGCTGTCATAGAATAGGGGAATGACGCGAGCCTGTGACTGAGCCGCGGGCGAGCAAAAAGATCGATCGACAGTGAGGATTTTCCTGACAATTGCTAACAAATGTTCATGTTTGACCGCACACAATTTTAGGGTTTAAAACAGAACTCAACCAAAAAGACCAACAGCGCAGGGTAAACATCAAAACTCTGACGCTCCCAGACTTGAACCAGTCGGGAATGCCAGCGTTGTACGCTCCCCAAGCCCGTACAATTGTGCGATGTGGCTTTTGCGAGTTTAGGCAACAGTTGGCATAGAAGGTGAAACTCTACAGTGGGAGAATCTCGCGAGTTTCGCGGTTTCAGGTTATGGACTCGTAGCGCTGCCAACTCGCGTGGCGCTTGCCGCGATCCCTTTCGTCAATTCCCAACTGTACGATCGTCAGCATCAGCGCGTGAACGATCGCGGCAACTCAAGTCTAATCTTTGGGCCAGCACACAGTCTTTCCGAGCTCAGACGCCAACGGTTTTAAAGAGGATACTTTAGTTGCAATGCAGGGAAATTTGAGTGAAATTGACATCCGCAGCATCCTGCAATTGATTGAGTTAGGTCAGCGAACCGGAGAACTGTTCGTAGAGACCTACAGTTCTACCGGCAGCAGCACGGGTACTCAACCTACCCAGCGCTCCCTTGCAGGACAATCCTGGTATGTCTTCTGCTTCAACGGTCAGATTATTTATGCTACCCAGAGTGCGGGCAGTCTGTTTCGCTTGCGCGACTACCTGCGCCGCTACAAAGCAGACACAGCCCTAGACAAAATCCAAGTTCCCTATATGGCATCTACCAATGCCCCAGAATACGGCTACCTGTGGGCCCTGCTAGAAAACCACATTCTCACCCCAGCTCAAGGGCGCAACATCATCCACAGCATGATCCACGAAACCCTGTTTGACTTGCTCAGCCTCCATCAGGGTTCCTTCACTTTTGAAATGGGGTCAGCATTGGCCCCCCAACTCACCAGCTTAGAAATTAGCTCCCTGCTAGCGAAGATTGTCAAACAAGTGCAGCAGTGGAAGCAGTTTCACCCTCACATTCAGTCGCCCAACCAATGCCCGGTCATTTCAGACCCGGCCGAGCTGCAACTGGCGCTGCCTGTCAATACCTTTAATACTCTCAGACGCTGGGCCGACGGCCACACCTCGATCCGCCAGATGGCGCGCTACCTCAACCGAGACGTGTTGACTGTGGCTAAGGCAATTTATCCCTTTGTCCAGCAGGGATTGGTGCAAGTATTTTACGAGCCATCTGTTGGGCTAGCAAACCACCCAAAAGAATGGTCGTCTCCAGAAACCAAGGTCAAAAAAGTTGTCTGTATTGACGATGACAATATTATTCGCAAAACAGTCGAATCAATTTTAAACGAACACGGTTACGAAGCCAATGCCATCGGCAATCCCCTGCAAGCCCTGAGTTTGGTTTTTCAACTCAAACCCGATTTAATTCTGTGCGACATCGCCATGCCGGAACTCGACGGCTACGAAGTTTGCGCTATGCTGCGAAATTCTAGCGCTTTCCGGCAAACGCCGATCGTCATGTTGACAGGGATCGATGGATTTATCGACCGCGTGAAAGCCCGCATGGCCGGAGCTACAGACTTCTACACCAAACCTTTTGGCGAAAGCGAATTATTAATGCTGGTAGAAAAATATGTGGGCCCGGGCTATCCTCGGGCAAATCAATCAGCAAGATCCTCAGGTCGATCGCTCCTAGACGAACTAGAACAAAAATAAATTCCGCATCGGTGCGGTGATTGAAGGTTTTTTGTACCATCCGGGATCAGCGCTGTCACCAATAACCCTCGATCGAAAAGCTCGCGTACATTCTCTGGCGAGCTCCGCATCAACTAGAATATATAAATC
>NZ_JADEWV010000040.1 GCF_015207455.1 Microcoleus sp. LEGE 07076 | reverse complement strand
CCCATATCTCGAAACAAAAAATACTGTTCTCGCAAGGACATTTCGGAAATTGGTGTTGCTTGCAATTTGGGCAAGTATTTCAAAAGCCCGATCGCACTTTTAATCTCTGCATTGCTGTACTTCAACCGCAGCAACTCTGTTTCAGCGATTGTCGGCTCAGAATTTGCCAAAATAGCCAACTTCCCAACCGCTAACAAAGGCGTTTTAATTGTATCTCGAATCGATCGCCCGAATTCCTTCCCCAACTCTGGATAAATTGTTGCCAAATCTGCCGCACACAAGTCAATTTTTGTCAAGATATCGAAACGGTCGATCGCACTTTCAAACCAAATCGAAAACAAACCATCTTCGCAACCGCGACAAATCCAAGGAACACCGCGATTATTGCTCAACAAATAACCCAATTCCGTCCGCACCCGTTCCACCGCTACCCGACTCAACAACGGCGCTAATTCGCGAATCGCAGATTGAGTTGCAGGTTCGATCGCAAAACCCAACTGCGCCGCTTGGCGGTAAGCTCTTAATAACCTCAGCGGATCGTCTGCTAAATTCGATCGCGAAATCATCCGCAGCAAACCCAACCGCAAATCAGTTTGACCGTCTAAAGGATCGATAATTTCTCCAGTAAAAGGATTGCAGGCGATCGCATTAATCCGAAAATCCCGGCGCAGCAAATCCCCCTCCAGAGTCCCCCCTTCCGCTTGTGCAAAATCCGCCGTACCGCCCGCAAACACCACCCGCGCAATCTGTCGTTCCGCATCCAACAAGACAAATCCAGCTTTTGTGCGATCGGCAATTTTTCGAGCAGTCTTCACCGCCCGTGCTAGCATAACGAAATCCAAATCAAAATATGGCGATCGGCGTCCCAGCAGCGCATCCCGCACCGCACCGCCCACCAAATAAACAGGCGGTGTCAGCAGTTCCAAAGCAAAAGGCCAAGTCTCAGGAGATAACGCAGGTGGCAAATTAATCGGCATCGCAACAAAAATCTACTTTCCTTACAAACAATTAAACTCTTGCTACGCTAGATTAACAGAAAGCTCAAAATTCACCAATCTTTTTGAAATGCACAGAGGATATCAAGAATGTGTATTTGTATTAACTGCCACTATGTAGACCGCTGCTTCACCTACCACGCCGTAGAAACCCAGCACGAACAGCTTCACCTCACCGAAACACCCGATTTCGACCCCGTAGAACCCACCATCAACGTCAACATCCGCCCCCGTCAAAATGAAATAGAAATGGAATGGGATGTAGTCGGCTGTGAAAGTTTCAAGCAAGAAACCGGCAAATGGGCTGCGTTGCGGCCCGGCGAACTCGTACCGACTTAAGGCAGTTGTTATTGGTTAGTTGTTATTGGTTAGTTGTTATTGGTTAGTTGTTATTGGTTAGTTGTTATTGGTTAGTTGTTATTGGTTAGTTGTTATTTGCCAACTAACCAATAACAACAGTTAACAATCAACTAATAATAACTAAGAACGATTAACCAATAACCAATAACCAATAACGATTAACAGTCAACAGTCATTAGTCAACAATTACAAATCTAAAATCTAAAATCTAAAATCTAAAATCAAATGAGCTATTGCTTAAACCCAACTTGTCAGAATCCGCAAAACCTCGGTGATGCAGAATTGTGCCAAAGTTGTGGCTCAAAATTGTTGTTAACTAACGAAAACTCGCCATCAGCATCTCGCTACCGCACCGTAAAGGCGATCGGACAAGGAGGCTTTGGCAGAACATTTCTAGCAGTAGATGAAACCAAACCCCTGACTTTTTCGCAGTGCGTAATCAAGCAATTTTTGCCGCAAAATACCGCAGCAGCCAAAGCCGCTCAACTATTTCACCAAGAAGCAGCCCAGCTACAAACATTAGGAAAACATCCCCAAATACCAGAATTAATCGCACATTTTGAACAAGACGGCAGACAGTATTTAGTACAAGAATTTATAGACGGCAAAAACCTAGCCAGAGAATTAGAACAAAAAGGAGCATTCACCGAAACTCAAATTCGGCAAATTCTCAACGATTTATTGCCAGTGCTCCACTACGTCCACAAATCCAAAGTCATTCACCGCGATATCAAACCAGAAAATATCATTCGCCGTCGCCTATCTCCAACTCCTTTACCAGCGTTAGAAAATTCCTATCAACCCTCTCCTTTCCAAAAAGATATTGTTTTAGTAGACTTTGGTGCAGCCAAAAAAGTAACAGCAACAGGCTTGCCGCAAACTGGTACAATTATCGGCAGCGCTGCTTATACAGCCCCAGAACAATTAATGGGAAAAGCTGTTTTTGCCAGCGATATTTACAGTTTGGGCGTTACTTGCATTCACTTGCTGACTGAAATTCCTCCCTTCGATTTGTTCGACAGCACAGAGGATTCTTGGGCTTGGCGAAATTATTTGAAGAGTGCTGTTAGTGACGATTTCGGCCGCATCCTCGACACCATGCTCCAAAGTGCCACCAACAGGCGCTACAGCTCAGCATCAGCAGTGCTCCGGCACTTGAACCCCAAACCTGTATATTTAGAGGCTGCGCCTGTGTTAGACGCGCCGGAAACGCCCGCAGAACGGGTACTTACACCTGCGCCCGGCTTGTCGCTTTTCACTCGCAAAGAGCAAGCCGAAATTCAGCAAGCTTTGCAAGAGGCGATCGCCCCGTACAATGTTACAATCCAACTCAGTCAAGCCAAACAAAAGCTAAATATCGTCATCAACAGAACCGAAGACAACCCCGTTTACTATCCGCACTTATCTCAAATAATTGCCACCAGACTCACCAGTTTGCAATTAAATAAAGTCGCAGCAGTTAAGCTGTTGGGAAGAGTCAACAATTCTCGCGTTCCCGAATGGAAGCAAGTATTGCAAATCGATCCCAAAATTAAACTGAGAAACAAAATTGTGCTGCTGCAACACAATCAATTAATCAAGAAAATCGCCCCAGTTGCTACCCAAGAATTTTGGCTTCCGAAGTTGAGAAATGCCGATTTCTGGATCGATTCGCTAATGTTTGCTTTAGTTTGGTTTATCTTTGGCTCTCAAATAGTAATTTTTAATTCTGGGTTCGCGCTCATAGTTGCATCCGGTTTTATGGCGGTCAAGTATCAAGTTTCCCAAAAGAAAGAATTTGCGAATAAAAATTTATTTGCCAGTTTAGTCGTGCTATTTTTAATTGCTGGAGGCATGGGTAATTCAAGAATATTAAATACGGGAATATTTGGCGTTCTTTTAGGTTGCTTAGTTGTCGCTTTGCCGCTGTTTTTTGTTAAGGAAAATTATCAGTAATCGTGAATAGCAATCCCCCTGACGGAACATCAGTTAAAAAATACGGTTTAGCCCTGCACACAGCTAGTCGCGAACTCGGTTTAGCCATCAGCAATTTTGCCGGGGATTCTCGCTGCCAAACTTGGAATTTGGATCGAGATTTAGCAACTCATTTGCACCAGTATTTAGTCGAGTTTATTCAGCCGCAAACTTGGGCGGATTTGGCTTTTATTGCTGTAGCAAAAGGGCCCGGAGGTTTCACGGGAACTCGGATGGGTATGGTGACAGCGCGGACTTTGGCTCAACAGTTGGATATTCCGGTTTTTGCGATTTCAACTTTGGCGGCGATTGCTTGGGCGGAATCCCCCCTTGCTAAGGGGCTTTTGGAATTAGAACCCCCCCAACCCCCCCGAGCTTCGGGGGGGCTTTTGAGTGAGGAATTACCCCTTAGCAAGGAGGGGCTTTTGAGAGATGATATGGCGCTGCAAATGCCTGCACAGCGGGGTCAATTGTTTGGGGCGGTTTATGCAGTTAACAGTAATTCTGGTATAACTGAGTTGTTTCCTGATACCGTAATCACACCGGAATCTTGGCAGGAAAAGTTGGATAATTGGGAAAATTCCTATCAGTTAATTGAAGTTGGTAGCGAGTTGGGTGCGTCGGTTTCTGGTGTTTTGGAATTGGGTTATTTGGAGTGGAAAAAAGGAAGTCGCCCTGATTGGTCGGATGCTTTGCCTTTTTACGGGCAACATCCGGTTAAGGGACACTGAATCTAGGGAATTGGGAATTGGGAATTGGGAATTGGGAATTGGGGATTATTTCGTTTCAGTTAAATCAACTTGTAGAGTGCGTTTTTTCCGACCGTGCCGATGCCCGATGCCCGATGCCCGTCATATCAAATCCGGTAGCATCGTCCTGTATTCATATCTCTATTCTCTCTCTCTGTGTCCTCTGTGTTCTCTGCGGTTAAATCATTCCGATGCAACCGGAAACGATATCAATGATGTACAAGCAATTCAGCAGAGTTGATATCGTTATTTATTTAAGGGCGATACAAAGTTCGAGGCAAAATGTTAATGTCAGCGGGTCGGGGTTTTCGGTTCGCAATTGGTCTAGTTCAGCTCGATCGCAGCCGCGAGATTCCATAAAATCGAGCATCCAGTTCGTTATTGCATCGATATCTATGTATTTTGCTCCGAGACATTCGGGGCAAGTTTCTCCGCTGACGGTACCGGTACCGCCGCACTCGGGGCAATCCCAGTGGGTTTTTACGGGAGGGGGGTCAATTACGCTGTTGTTCATTAGCAAAAAGTTCGATCGCACTACTCGGTCATTTTAGCAATTTGTTGGTTGGGGAACTCCCGAACAAAAATCAACAGCACCAACTATTAATTATGACTTTTCTGAACTCAAAATTATCAAATTTATGAATTGACTTGAAGTTCTGCCTGTTTTAAGATGTTAATTAACTAATGTTAGTAAACCGCATGGCAAAATATTCACAAAAAATCCTACCGTGTCTTAACCTAGGGAAAATCCACTGAGTAAAACTCAACTAACACAAATAGTAGCTGAAGCAAAACGCCTTTCTAACGTCAGTAAAGCTGAACTTGATTCCGCAGAATTCCAACAAATTTTGCAGGAATTGAACTTGCCGCCAGAGTTGCTAGTAGAGTTGGAATCGTTTAGTCCTCAAAAACTCATTCAGATTTTGCATCGAGGAATTGCCGGTAGTCGAGATTTAGGAAGTGATGATAGCAGTTTGATTCTGCTAGGCGGTACGGATAGTTCTCTTTATGTTGTTGACAGTTTTGGTTGAGGTTTGTGGGGCTATGGGAAAGGACAAGGCAGTGCCGATTAGTGTCAAAGCTGTTAGTTCCGCTAGTCCTCCCGCTTACCCGTCAGCCCCCCAGGGAATCAATTCCCTGTCTAATAGCTAAAGTCCTCTAAAAGAGGACTAATAGACATCTCCAAAAAATATTGTGGAACAGGCATATTGCCTGTTCCATACTGGCTTTTTTGGAGATGTCTAATGATTTCTCCAGTCCTCTTAAGAGGACTTTAGCTTTGAGGCAGGGAATTGATTCCCTGCCGGACTATATTTGATATTACTTATTACCTTGCAGCCAATTTTCTAAACTTTTCAGCAGCCACAGCTTAACGCCGTAACGCCTCCAAGTATCTCCTTGATAGTCTAACAATTGACCTATCAAAGATTGGTTGAAATAAGGAGCGATCGCAGCTTTTTTCTACAGCAACAAACCCCTAGCTTCAACACACAGGTTGATTTGCTGGCAAATATTCTCGGACAACTTCATCTAAAACACAGCGCAATCTCGCGCCGTGCCATTCTAAAGATTGTTCGGTTTCGACAACTTGTTCTCGGAGTTCCCAGTATGCCGAAATTGTCTCATCAGGGAAGCTTAAAACGGCTCCTGGGCGCAGTTCTCGGACTTGCTGCCAGAGGGTACGATCGCCCGGAACAAACGAACAGCAGAGGTAATCTCGCAGCGCTACGAGGTCGATCGCCCTTGAATGGTACGGTGCGATCGCCCGCAGTTGAGGACTAATCCAGCGAGTCGCGCCAACATTAGTATAGTAAAGAGTTCGCGCCCCCGTGCGATCGCGCGCCACCCGCAAAACTTGCCTTTCTCTGTCCCAAACCGCAAACGCAAACATCCCCGCCAGCAGCGGCAAACATTCAACGTCCCAGCGTTCCCACAGTTGAGCGACTAATTGGCGATCGCACCCCTGCCAACTATTAGAATAAATTCCCAATTTACCCAGCAATTCTAATCGATTGTTCAGCCAAACATCGCCAACAACCACCAATTTTTGTGAAGGACTTAGAATTATCTGAACATTTGGGTTCGAGCAAATAATCGCAATTTGACCTTCTCCCCACGCTGTCTTATCTTCGATTTCCTCTGTTTTCCCCCAAGCTATCCGCCAATTCGAGGCAAATTCAACCAGAGGATTTGGAAGTAGAGAGGATTTTTGTTTTTTGCTACCTCTGTAATTTAGGAATAGTTTTTGATTTGCCATTTTTTGGTTCGATACACCTCTAAACAATCTCAATATATCACAATCATCACTTACGCACTCCGACTCCGCATCACCTTTGAGGACGATTCAATCAATTTTAAATTTTATAATTGAACTCAGGCTGTATGACTTTTATGAACTAAAAGTCATGGGTTTTATGAATTGACTTTAACTTACTTCTGTTCAATAATTTCAATTAACAGGTGTTAGCAATATCTGGAAAAAATAACTAAAACCAAATCCGGGTTAGCTATCCCCGCGATCGGGGCAGGGCTGTTTCATTCTCACGAAAATCATAGTTTTGTAGGGGTACCGCCCCCGTGCCTACCGCCCCCTCACCGAGGATTTGTCGTCATTTCAGGCATTGGGGCTGCCACTCTTTGCTGCCCCTACAAGAGCAATGTTACAGGGTATGGTGCGTCGCTCGTTTAATCTCGGTCATCGCGAGAATTACTCGTGGCCACGCACCCTACTTTCATACTTACTATCAAGGGGTATGTTACCCGAATTTAGTATAAAACCAATGAGTTTAACTATTTTTTTCAACTATTTGCTAGCCAAATTCACAATCCACATTCAGAGGAAAAAGGCAAAATGGCTTATATTATTAGCGGAGTTTTATTTTTTGTACTCGGTATTCTTGTCACTTATGTTGGTTATATCTGGGGCTTAGGTCAGGCTTTCAGAGAGGAATTTATTTGGGGCGTACTGTACTTTGTTGTTCCCTTTGCAGGATTGGTATTCTACCTGAAAAAATGGTCGAATCAAAAAATCAGAAAAAGTTTTTTGATCCAGCTTTCTGGATGGCTGGTAACGTTTGTGGGATATCAGATAGCAGCACTTGGCGGACTCCAGAATTTTGTACCTAACCTGTCATCAACTCCACCTGTGCCGGATGTTAATATATCTGCGAGTACGATGTCATCCGCATCTCCGATCCCTCCTGATTTCGGTACTTTCCCAGAATCAAGTCAATCGCCATCTCCAGTTGACGCTGCATTTCCTGTAACTATTTCGACTCGAAAATATGACTTCAAACAATCGATGCAACTTGGCTATGAGGCATACAAGCTGGGAGAATATCAAACGGCTTTAATCAATTTTAACAGAGCTTTGCAAGAACGTCCGGGCAATGCTTATGCTGTCAAAGCTATTAGCAATACAAAAACGGCGATCGCGCAAAACCCTGTCAAATAATACGTGCTATCCGGATGAAATAGCGACAATTAAGTTGGTTCGATCGTTCGGACTTTAGTCCTCATAAAAATCAGAGAACTAAACTCCTCACTACAAACATTAGCGCGAAAGTTTATCGCCCGCTAGCTAAAACCTCTCGCAATTTGCGGCCCCGCGCTCGATCTCTCAGTTGTGGAGTAGCCATCCGCAACACAAAATCCAGCAACCAAGGAGCAATTCGGTGACACCAAACTGCTAGATGACTTTGATATCCTACCAAGATTTCCCGCGCATCTTTGTGCAATCCCGCTACCAGCGCTAGGGCAACTTTTTCGGGAGTTGTGGGCACTACCCACCGGAATTGTTCCAAGTCTCGCACCATGTCGGTATCTGTGAGAGATGGGAGCAAAGCTGTGACTCGAACATTGTAGGCTGCTAATTCGCTGCGTAAAGCTTGGGTGAATCCCAAAATGGCAAATTTGGTAGCAGAATAAGTCGCCATTGTGGGAGCGGCAATTTTGCCCATCAAGCTCGAAACATTGACGATTGTTCCGTCTTCTTGCGCCGCCATTCGCTTCGCTATTAAGCGGGTAATTGTGTAGGTTCCCAGTAAATTTAAGGCAATTTCTTCCTGAATTAATGGGAGTGGCGATCGCAAGAATGATGCTTGGTGGGCGACACCCGCACAGTTGACTAGGAGGTGAATCGGGCCGCAATCTCGCCAAGCTTGGGCGATCGCAATATTCACCGCTACTGACTGAGTTAAATCCAAGGCTAGCGGCACTACTTCTGTGCCAAAAACATCGATTTCCTCTGCTAGTTCAATTAATTGCCGACGGTTGCGCGCTACTATCACCAAGCGTTTGATTCCTTGTCGCGCTAATTCCAGGGCGATCGATCGCCCAATACCGCGCGAAGCTCCTGTAACTAGAGCTGTCTTTCCTTGAAGTTGCATAGATAAAACCCTCTGGATTTGAAGTGCTCACCGCGCACGGAGTTATAAGTTGCGAGTTATGAATTTTGTGGAGTTAACTCAAAACTTTTGAATCGCCAGCGTGCGCGTGAGTTGAACTAAACCGTGACTTACGCAAAAAATCCTTCGATGTGGTATTTCTGTAAGGTGCTTGTGGGCGAACCATACAAATAGAGTTTGTGCATAAGTCCTGTAAACTTTTGGTTTGTCAGAAATTTGCCAGAAATCTGGCTACTATACCTTACTCATGCAGACAAACCTGATAGCAAAAAACAAGGTAAGAAATCTTACCGAATTTGGTTTGCTCAATTCCCCTGTTTCTTTAGTCCGCGCGCACTTTGTTTCTGCCGGCGCGAATTATATTCGCCGGGAATTGTTGGGTAATATAGAGCATCAATCACATACCTCCTAGATATGAGTTTTTCATCTCTACACACAGCTTAACAACTTGACAGAGAAGCGGCAACAATTTTTAATAAATCTTCCGCAACACTTCTTTACCATCTTCTCAGACGGCGGATTTCCAAGTACCGTGAAAGCTCAAAGGTATGACACCGGGCAATTCTAGCTGACAAATAGGAGGGCTGTCTAGCCCTTCACTGTCAAATATCCAGACTTCGCTTTTATCAGAATTCCCATCGTAAATAACTGTGATTATCCAACCTTTGTCTGACGAAATATCTGGAACGTAGATTGGTTCTGTGGGATAGCGATTTTCCCCGCAGTCGGCAATTGTGAGATTGCCCGTTTGCGTGTCCAAACGGGCGATCGCCTCGTAACGTTCCGCCACAATATCCGATCCCGGACGGTACATTGCCAGATAAATGTACCGCGACTCTTGCCCTATTTCGGAAGCAGGTACGCTGGGAAATTCGCAAGGTTTATCCAGCAATTCTTCGGCTGATATCACCTCGGCAGTTTCAGGATTTAAACATAGCCGCCACAGAGAACCTTCCGCATCGGTGCGAGTTTCACCTGTTGCGACTTCTTTCAATCGCTGATTGCTTCTAAAGTCACAAAAGCGGACTAAATCTATCGCCACAGAACCATCTTTTTTGACAAAACCGTTAGCAAAATGCCACTGATACCAAGGCTGGGCTTCGCTGCGACTAACTAAAGATAGAGTTTCCGCATCAAAAACCAAAACCTGCGTTCCCAACTCCGGTTTCCACTCAAACGAATCGCCGTAAGAGCTGATTCCGGCTAAGACTGGCACCAGATTGAGTCGCACCGGCGGGATCAAAAATATCAGATACTTTCCCGCTAACACAAAATCGTGCAACAAAGCAATTCCCTCTAAAGGAATAGTAGCTTTTTGGACGATTGTGCCTGTACGATCGCTCTTATATATATTCAATTTAGGAATCGGACGCGGAGTAATTCCAAAGTTAAAAATATTCCCTGTAAGCGGGTCGCGCTTGTAGTGAGCCGAATAAGTAAATTCCCCTTGTAAATTTCCTAAATTATCGATTCCAATAGTTTCCAGAGTTTGCAAATCAAGGCTGTGAGGCGGGCCGCCTTCCCATAATGCCAAAAGGCGATCGGGCAAAGCTAAAACTGAAGTATTGGCGGCATTTTTAACAGATTTAGTCCACCGCAACCACGCAGGCCCCGGTGCTATCATTCCGTAATTAGTGTAGAGAAATTTATTAGCTTTTTCTTCAGCTTGATATCCCGCAGTTTGTACGTAACGATAAACAGCAGCAGCACCGACATCGGTAAAATGTACTGCCAAAATTGCACCGTCGCCGTCAAACCAGTGTCCCGCAGTTTTGCCGCCTCGTTCCAAACGTCCGGGCCCGTTGCGGTAGAGAGTGCCGCGCAATCCTTCGGGAATTTTACCGCTTTTAACCGATAGCTGAGTCAGCGGAAACTCCGCAGCAGGATGGGCTAAAGCTTTAGCCCAAGATTTTTGAGCTGAGATTTTGGTGTCTGTTTTCATGTTAAACTGGCAATTTTCAACCGATCTGACAGAATTTTTTCTAGACAATTATATCACAAATCATTTATGGCATTTCTTTGTGAAAGATGAGGTACCCTAGCGGCCAAACTGGCCCTAGCGGCCAAACCGGCCTGGGTGGGCATACCTCACACCTAACTGAGAACCGCTATAGATTATTTTTCCAGCAAGTAAACTATTTACCAATTAATTAACAATTCCTCAATCCGTCACTCCCCCAATCTAAAATTATTCAATCTCAACCTATACCTCATTTTATTGAAAAAAGATGTAACAACTATAGCGATCGGTCAGGAATTGTATAATTTATTTGAGGGGCAATTCCCCCCCGCAGTTGCCCCCATCCGTGGGGGTAGGTACGGGGGCACTACCCCTACATATTTGTACAACTGATGCGAGGATTGCTATATGAATCTCCCCCGCCGCTATGCGATCGGAACTTTTGGGCTGACTGCTATTGGCACTTTACTTTTGCCGTTGGCGAATCCTTTGAAGAGGATCGCCCAAACCAACCTATCTGCCAAAAGTGCGATCGAGCCGCGCCGCCTGCAAATCGGCGATACAGTAGCCTTAATCAATCCTGCTGCTTTTAACTACGAAAAAGAAGTCCAGCCATTTTTTAAAGTTCTCGATAACCTGGGTTTAAAAGTTAAACTGGGAGAGCATTTTTACGATCGCTACGGCTATTTAGCAGGCAAGGATGCCGATCGCGCTGCCGATGTCAACACCGCCTTTGCCGATGACGAGGTGCAAGCTATTTTTACCGGGATGGGCGGCTGGGGCTGCAACCGAATTTTGCCGCTCCTCGATTACAATATTATCCGCAACAATCCTAAAATAATTATCGGATTCAGCGATATTACGGCGCTGTTATTGGCGATTTATGCTAAAACTAATATAGTTACTTTTCACGGCCCTTTAGGTGTCTCTAGTTGGAGTCCATTTACAGTAAATTACCTCAAAAAAGTTTTGTTTGACGGTGGTCCCGTGACGCTGCAAAACTCCCAAAGCGTGCCATTTCAAACAATCGGGCGCGGCACAGCTAGGGGAAAACTAATCGGAGGCAATTTATCAGTAATCGCGGCAATGGTAGGTTCTGCTTACTTGCCGGAGTGGGAAAAGAGTATTTTGTTTGTAGAAGAAGTTGGAGAAGAAGTTTATCGCATCGATCGAATGTTGACGCAGCTCAAATTAGCGGGCATTCTCGATCGCATATCCGGTTTTATTTTCGGACAGTGTACCAAGTGCGATGCCGAAAAACCGCAAGAATCCCTCACCTTAGCTCAAGTCTTGTCCGACCACATTCGCCCTTTGAAGATTCCCGCGTGGTACGGTTCAATGGTGGGACACATTCGGGAACAGTTCACTTTGCCGATCGGCAAAGAAGTCGAAATCGACGCAAATTCTGGTACAATCAAATTATCATAATCCGCCGTCAATTAATTTGTGTAATTTCAATGTTTTACAAGCATCGCCTAAAAGCCCAATACAAACAAAATTTATGAGTCGCT
The DNA here is from genome assembly GCF_015207455.1 of Microcoleus sp. LEGE 07076. Taxonomy (GTDB): domain Bacteria; phylum Cyanobacteriota; class Cyanobacteriia; order Cyanobacteriales; family Microcoleaceae; genus Microcoleus. The sequence continues at coordinate 28,569 of NZ_JADEWV010000040.1, read as the reverse complement.
CAAATTCATTACCAAATACACAAAAAATATTGAAATTATCCGCGTGTATCTGTATTAATCTGCCTTTTGTCTGCGGTTAATTTATCAATCAAAAGTTTAAGCCATTCAAATAAAACCCCAAAAATATCGTGACAAAGACCGCACCATTCATCAAACAATTAACAGTAATAATCCTGACAATTATTTTACTGTTACCCCTCAACGCTTGTACAACAGCCACAGCAACTAACATCGCCCCAAGTGACATTATTTATCAGCAGCGAACAGTCCACAATCCCGACGGCACAGGCAAATTTTACATGGGTAGAGAAATTGCCCGAGTCATGGGATATGAAGGCGCTAGTTGGCTGGAAAGACCGTCTCGTGGCATGGAAGAAAAATCTGCTCGATTAGTCAACAATCTCGATTTAAAACCAACTGACATTGTAGCAGATATTGGAGCAGGCACCGGATATTTTAGCTTTCGGATCGCTCCTTTAGTTCCCGAAGGAAAGGTTTTTGCGGTTGACCTGCAGCCGGAAATGATTAATTTTATTGAGTTGAACAAACAAGAAAAAAATATTGCTAACGTTGAGCCTGTCTTGGGCAGTATCGACAATCCGAACTTGCCGGAAAACAGCGTCGATTTAGTTGTGATGGTGGATGCTTATCACGAATTCGCATATCCTAGAGAAATGATGCAAGGAATTGTCAAAGCACTCAAGCCGGGAGGGCGCACGGTATCGATCGAGTATCGGGGCGAAAACCCAATGATTCCCATTAAAGGTTTGCACAAAATGACGCAGCAGCAGGTAAAAAAAGAAATGGCTGCCGTCGGTTTAGTATGGAAAGAGACAAAAGATATGTTGCCCCAACAGCATTTGATGGTGTTTGAGAAACAATCTCAAATTTAGTAGCAACAAACACCAATTGATTACCATTTTTTTTGATTTTTGTCAAGGGAGATAGACCGTATTAATCCGAACCAGCGATCGCTCAAACATACTAATACGAGTTTCCCAAAAAATGCAACTTTAACTCAGCTCCAAACCCTTAGAGCATGAGTCATCCCCAATCGAAAATCTCAAAAATCAGAAATAGAAAATGGTACAAGCCTTAAGTAAGCATTAAGATAGGGATGGCACTCAAAATGTCAATTACAATTAAAAATTGACAACCCAGAGGCGCTTCCCTAATTGTTCAACCGAAGAAGTGTCGTTACTAGAAGGTACCAGCGTGAACATTCCAAGTTCCATCCTCACCATGCTCGCCGGCATCGGAGTGACTCTGATCAGTCTCTGGTACGGGCAGAATCACGGTTTACTGCCGATCGCCGCCTCTGATGAAGCAGCCAAGATAGACGGACTCTTCAACACAATGATGACCATTTCCATAGGACTATTTATCATGGTTCATGGAATCCTGATCGTTGCTGCAATTAAATACCGCCGCCGTAAAGGAGACAACACAGACGGGCCGCCGTGGCACGATAACTTTCCCTTAGAAATTCTTTGGACAGCCGCCCCAGCAGTGATTATTTTAGGAATCGGAGTCTACAGTTTTGAGATTTACAACTCAATGGGAGGCCTCGATCCGATGGGCAATCACGACCACGGCACCATGCAATCGCAATCTAAAATGCGGGGAAGTGCGATCGCAGCCACACTCTCAGACATGGGTCAAAACACCCCACAAATTCCGTCAGATAAACGGATTGCTCTAGGTGTCGGCGCTTCCCCAGAAAATGAAGCCAAAGCACCAGACTTAGTTGTAAATGTCATGGGTTTGCAGTACGCCTGGATTTTTAGCTATCCAGAAAGCGGCGTTAGTTCCGGCGAACTGCATATGCCAGTCAACCGCGACGTGCAGCTAAATATCTCAGCCCAAGACGTGCTGCACGCATTTTGGCTGCCGGAATTTCGCCTCAAACAAGATGCAATTCCAGGGCGGCCGAGCGAACTGAGATTTACCGCAACTAAAGTCGGCGAATACCGGATTGTTTGCGCTGAATTGTGCGGCGCTTATCACGGAGCGATGAAAGCTGTAGCAGTCGTTCACACGCCCGAAGACTTCGACGGTTGGCTCAAAGAACAGCAAATTGCTAGCACTCAAAACCTAGAGGAAGCAGTTGCAGTCAATCCCGGGGAATTGTCAGACGGAGAATTTTTAGCTCCCTACGTCAGAGAAATAAAAATTAATTCCGAAACCCTAGAACAACTTCACCCAACTCATCACTAAAAATAGTCATTAGTTCCTGGCACTGGGTCTTCGCTCCAAAGCTAATAACTAATGACTAATAACTAATGACTAATAACTATGACACAAGCACAGTTCCAAGAAACTGCCAACCTTGAGGCTCGCGGCACAGCCCCGGCCGACAGACATTGGCGAGACTACTTCACTTTTAATACCGACCACAAAGTCATCGGTATTCAATACCTAGTTACAACTTTTGTCTTCTATCTCATCGGCGGGGTGATGGCAACGATAGTGCGAACCGAACTCGCCACCCCCGACTCGGATTTTGTCGCCCCCGAACTCTACAACAGTTTATTTACCGTTCACGCTACGGTGATGATCTTTCTGTGGATCGTACCCGCGGGCGCTGGATTTGCTAACTTTTTGATCCCCTTAATGATTGGGGCAAAAGACATGGCATTTCCCAAGCTGAACGCCGTTGCCTTTTGGTTGATTCCAGTAGGCGGCGTATTGCTGTTGAGCAGTTTTTTGGTGGGAGCTCCGCAGGCTGGTTGGACTTCCTATCCGCCTTTGAGCTTAGTTACTGCTCAAGCCGGGGAAGAAATCTGGATTCTCAGCGTTTTGATTCTGGGAACTTCTTCGATTTTGGGGGCGGTGAATTTTGCCGTTACCATTTTCACGATGCGGGTTCCGAGCATGAGTCTCAATGAAATGCCTTTGTTTTGCTGGGCGATGATTGCGACTTCAGCGCTGACTTTAATTGCTACTCCAGTTTTAGCGGCAGCTTTGATTTTGCTGTCGTTTGACTTGTTAGCGGGAACGGCATTTTTTAACCCGACAGGCAACGGCGACCCCATCGTATACCAGCATTTATTCTGGTTTTATTCGCACCCGGCAGTTTACATTATGATTATGCCCTTTTTTGGGGTGATTTCAGAAGTTTTGCCGGTGCATTCGCGCAAGCCAATTTTTGGTTATTTGGCGATCGCCTATTCCAGTCTCGCAATCAGCTTTTTAGGCTTGATCGTGTGGGCGCACCATATGTTTACCAGCGGGACTCCCGGCTGGCTGCGGATGTTTTTCATGATCACCACTATGATCATCGCCGTGCCCACTGGGATTAAAATATTTAGCTGGTTGGCAACTATTTGGGGCGGCAAACTCCGACTCGTCAGCGCGATGTTATTTGGGATGGGTTTTATCTCAACATTCCTCCTCGGCGGCATCACCGGGATCATGGTAGCTTCCGTACCTTTTGACATTCACGTTCACGATACTTATTTTATCGTCGCTCACCTGCATTACGTGCTGTTTGGTGGCTCAGTGTTTGGAATTTACGCTGCTTTTTACCACTGGTTCCCCAAAATGACGGGGCGGATGCTTAATGAATTTTGGGGCAGAGTTCACTTTGCTTTAACGTATATTGGCTTTACTGTAACTTTCTTGCCGATGCACGCTTTGGGCCTGCAAGGAATGCCTCGGCGGGTAGCAATGTACGACCCAAAATTTACTACCATTAACGTCATTTGTACGATCGGCGCTTATATGCTGGCAGTCTCGACAATCCCGTTTATTGTTAACGTGATTTGGAGTTGGAGGTACGGCCCGAAAGCAGGTGACAATCCTTGGGAAGCTTTGAGTTTGGAATGGATGACAACTTCGCCGCCGCCGATCGAAAATTTTGAAGGAATACCAGTATTGGCAACTGGGCCTTACGATTATGGCATGGAAAAAATTCAGAACACTGGCGAACGTCTCAGGCTGAAGTTGAGGGAAAATGCGATCGCCAGCGCCAGCGCCCAGAAACGCGGTATTCCGGTTGCAGAGGCTCAAGCTTCCACTTTCTTTGGCGGTACTGCAACTTTGGTCGAGCCTGAATCAGAGATTAACATTGATTCTCCTGCTGATGAAAGTCAAGATGGCAATTAGTGATTAGTGATTAGTCATTAGTCATCAGTCATTAGTGATTAGTCATTAATGTCAACAAACAAGTCAAACATAGTAACGATCTGCTGTCTGACGATTAAGCTCTCGAGCCCCCCTAACCCCCCTTCTTAAGGGGGGGACAAGAAGAACTCAAAGCTTCCTTTAGAAGGCAGGAACCGTCCACTCTCTCAAAGTCCCCCTTCTTAAGGGGGATTTAGGGGGATCGAGCCTGGACTATAAACTAGAGATACAAAGATTTTCAGGCAATTGTTGGCACTAATGTTCTCTTCCTTCTTCCTTCTTCCTTCTTCCTTCTTCTTTTTTTCCTTCAACTAACAATTTATTATGCAACAAATTCCAGCGATCGATCCAGAAAAAACGGCTCTAAATTACCACCACAGCGCCGAAATAGAAGCCCACGGCGAAGAACATCCCGACCACAGAATGCTAGGCGTACTTGTGTTCTTGGGATCTGAAGGGATGATATTTATGGGTATGTTTGCCGCGTATTTGATTTATCGGGCGATGGCCCCGATGTGGCCGCCTGAAGGTACGCCCGATCGCGAGTTATTGCTGCCGGGAATTAATACGATAATTTTGATTGCTAGCAGTTTTGTGATTCACAATGCGGATGCTGCAATCAAAAAGAATGATGCGGCGGGTATGCGAAATTGGTTGCTCGTGACTATCGCTATGGGCGCGGTTTTCTTGTTCGGTCAAGTTTACGAATACACTCATTTAGAGTTCGGCTTGACGACTAATTTGTACGCCAGTTGCTTTTACGTTTTGACTGCTTTTCACGGTTTGCACGTGACGTTTGGAGTGCTGCTGATGGCTGGGGTCGTTTGGCGATCGCGCGTGGCCGGTCATTATTCTAGCGAACACCACTTCGGCATTGAAGCGACTGAGATTTATTGGCACTTTGTCGATGTGATTTGGATTGTTTTGTTTGTGTTGCTGTACGTGCTTTGAGCGTAAGCTTTTATACTTAGCTGGCAGGCAAGATGCCTGTCCAACCTAAAATTAAGACCCCCGGTTGGGGGTTTTTTATTGTTTGGGAAGTGCGATCGACAGTTTGAGCGTTTCCGGTTGCATCGTCAGGTGATTTAACCGGATCTAGAACACAGAGAACACAGAGAGAAATGAATACAGCACGATGAAGAGAGGAATTGATATTACTCACTTTCTGAAAGCCGATCGCCCTAAACTACGCTAAATTAAAAGAAGCAATTGCCTATCAGATCAAATCCTCTCTTCATCGGAATAATAAATTCGAGTCAACCGTCAACATCACCTGACGGTGTAACCGGAAATGATATCAAACAGCATTGAAAAAATTATGCAGTGTGAATTGTGCGATCGACAAATGGCAGCATTAACCGCCCACCACCTGATCCCCAAACAAAACACCAAGCGCAAAAACGCAGATCCCAGTCAGACGATCGACATTTGCTCCGCTTGTCACCGCCAGATTCACTCTCTCTTCGACAACAAACACCTCGCCCAAGAGCTCAACACCCTAGAAAAGCTTAAAAATGACCCTCAACTCCAGAAATTTGTCTCTTGGGTGAAGAAACAAAAAACCGACAAACGCATTCAAGTACACGGCAAAAAAGCTTAAACATCGGCGGGCGGGTTCGGGGGTACCGCCCCTACAGAATGGCGGTGAAACTTACGGTAAAGCATCGCCTCTATCGGCTTTCCACCCCGCAAATGTCGATCGGTAATTGCCGCAACTTCTTCAGCAGAAACACCGCTATACCAAACCTCTTCTGGTAGTACCAACACCATCGGCCCGTTGCCGCACTGTCCCAAACAACTGCTAGCCACAACTTCAACTTCTGCACCGGACAATTTCTCAAAAGCTGTCAGTACCTTGGCTGCATTTTGCTTGCGACAAGTGCGGTTTTGGCAAACAAGAACTCGCCTCGAAGATTCGATAATTTTCATTTTTTTTGCTTGACACTCTGCTTTTTGTATGCTATTTTTGTACAATGGGAATAGGTGCGGTCATATATAGCCAAGTTTTCAGAGAGTCTATGGAGATTTTGGACGAGCTAGCCAGTCCATCCCAGACATCATGATATTAATCTGATGATCAACCTTTTGATGCTAACCATTGGCGATCGCGCTACATAAATCTGGGATGAGTCGGCTAACCGCAGATAGTTTTGAGATAGAAGCAGATAATTTCCCGATGATATCTTTTCTAATTGCATCGGAATGATTTAACCGCAGAGAGCGCAGAGGGCGCAGAGTCCGAGCAGAGAAATGAATAATTCCAATCTTAACGAAATTGATATGATTGGTGACTTTGACAATCTGATCTGCGCTAAAAGCGTTTTCGGGATTGTTGCACTCTGCCAGACTCATTTCGATACACGTGTGCAACGCGGCTGCTAATCCGATGATAAACCTTTTGATGCTAACCATTGGCGATCGAACAAACGGGACTGATACCGAGCTCCACCATCGCAGAGTACCGTCACAATCGTATGTCCCGGCCCCATTTGCTTCGCCAAAGCCACCGCCGCCCCCACATTAATCCCCACAGAACCGCCCATAAACAACCCTTCTTTCCTCAGCAATTGGTAAACCACGCGGACAGCTACAGTATCATCAATTTGGATAGCATCATCTACCGAGACATTCTCCATATTTCCAGTGATGCGACTCGTACCAATTCCCTCAGTAATCGAACTACCTTCAGTCTTAATTTCCCCAGTTTTGAAATAACTGTAAAGTCCGCTACCCATCGGGTCAGCCAAAACAGCTTTAATCGCGGAATTTTTTGATTTCAAAAACATCGTCACACCCGCGAAAGTGCCACCCGTACCCGTCGCCGCCACCCAAGCATCTATTTTCCCGTCGGTTTGTTCCCAAATTTCCGGGCCAGTTGTCTCGAAATGAGCTCGGCGGTTTGCTAAATTGTCAAACTGATTCGCCCAAACCGCATTTTCCATTTCCGCTGCTAATCTTCCCGATAGTTTGACATAATTATTTGGGTCTTTGTAAGGAACAGCGGGAACAGTCCGAACTTCGGCGCCCAAGGTTTTCAAAGCATCGATTTTTTCTTGAGATTGAGTGTCGGGAATCACAATCAAACATTTGTAACCTTTAGCGTTGCAAATGTGTGCTAAACCGATGCCAGTATTACCGGCAGTTCCTTCAACAACAGTTCCCCCCGGTTTCAGCAAACCTTTTTCTTCTGCATCTTTGATGATGTACAAAGCAGCCCGGTCTTTGACGGAACCGCCGGGATTGAGAAACTCTGCTTTGCCGAAAATTTCGCAGCCGGTTTCATCGCTGAAGCTGTTTAAGCGGATGAGGGGAGTATTGCCGATAGTGCCTACAAAGCCGTTTTTGATATCCATATTTTTTGATTGTTTCTATACTATATAATTCTGACAATAACTTTGATATTTCGTGCTAGCAGTTTACCAAATTTTGCTCATATTCAACACAAATCCCGGCAAAACTGGGTCGCCACTGACTGTCACCGGATTGTCCAAGCATTCCTCGGTCAAACCGGGGCGGTAGATGTAGACTCTGCGATTTTTGCGGTCTATCAGCCAGCCCAGCCGCACTCCTGGTTCTCTCATATATTCTTGCATCTTTTCTTGTAGTGGCTTGAGATTGTCAGAAGCAGACCTAAGTTCTACTACAAAATCTGGGCAAATTGGGGCAAATTTTTGCTTTTGTTCTGCTGACAAAGCATTCCACCGTTCCAGTTTAATCCACGAGGCATCTGGAGACTTGTCACCCATTGAAAGTTTAAATCCCGTACTGGAGTCAAAACAAATACCGGTGTCATCTTGTCTGGCCCAAATATACAACTCTCCAAAAACGCTACCGCTGCGATTTCCCGTTTCCGAACCAGTAGGCGGCATAATTAGCAATTCTCCCGATTTGTTGCGTTCGATGCGTAATTCACTATTGATTTGACAGAACTCGAAAAACTCGTCGTCTGTCATTTGCAATTTTGGCGGTATTCGCAACACGATTGTTGGTGACAGCATTTTGCGTTTCCTCAAATCTCAATTGTTCAGATAATCGGATAATTTTTGGGTTCGTAGTGAGGACTTCAGTCCTCAAAAAAGAGGATTGAGGACTAAAGTCCTCACTACGAACCAGTCGGTAAATTTAACTTATTTATTCGGTTGAGGAGTCATCCGCAAATAAGGCTTAACTGGCGTGTAGCCTTTAGGAAATTTCTCTGCCAACTCTTTCGGGTCGGTAATCGAAGGTACGATTACGCAGTCGTCGCCGTCTTTCCAATCAACCGGAGTCGCAACGCTGTATTTGTCCGTAAGTTGCAAGGAGTCAATTACTCGCAAAATTTCATTGAAATTCCGACCGGTGCTCGCTGGATAAGTAATGCTTAAACGCAGTTTCTTTTGTGGGTCAATTACAAAAACGGTGCGGATTGTTAAGTTGTTGAGGGAGTTGGGATGGATCATGTCGTAAATGTCGGAGACTTTACGATCGCCATCTGCTAAAATTGGATAGTTGAGAGTAACTTTTTGAGTCTCCTCAATATCTTTGATCCAGCCCATGTGAGAATCCACATCATCGACGCTGAGGGCTATGGTTTTGACGCCCCGCTTGTCAAATTCAGACTTGAGACGGGCCACTGCACCGAGTTCGGTGGTGCACACTGGAGTATAGTCTTTGGGGTGTGAAAACAACACTACCCAGCTATCGCCGGCCCAGTCGTAGAAGTTGATTTCGCCTTCAGACGAGGCTTGGGTAAAGTTGGGAACTGTATCGCCTAATCGCAGTGACATAACTGGTTTCCTCTAATTTTATTTAACGACGGTTCTCTATCATCCCATAATTGCTCGGTTTGTCGATCGCACTGTAAATGATTTTAAACTTTTTGGTCGATCGCCCGCCAATTCCATTACTCTAATGTATATGAGAGTTTTACCCTAAATTTTGTTGCTATGCTTTACTTTTTGCTGAAGACTATACAGCCTGTTTTAGTGCCGCTGTGTTTTGTGTCCGCCTGGGGTTTAGTTTTTTTGCTGTGTTCGAGTATCGGGCGTGCTGTCGGCGAGTCAATGCACAGAGCTGGGCGGATGCACCAAATCCCTTGTGCTAACTGCGTGTTTTTCACCGGCGACTACCACCTCAAGTGCCCCGTTCAACCTAGAATAGCTTTATCTGAAGATGCGATCGACTGTCCTGATTATCGAGCGCATTCGGGAACTTACGGTTAAAAAGTCGATCGCATCTTGACATATTTCTTAACATCTCTCGCTGTTTAGATTAAACTTAAGTTGTGAGCGATAGATTTTCAGGAGTGTATCAAGAATGCTAATTCAAAAGCTAAACGGTTGCGACGAGTTTATTGCTGGCGACGGTACTCAACTGCGAGAATTGCTGCATCCAGATAAACAAGCTGTGGATTTGCGTTACAGTTTAGCCCACGCCACCTTGCCACCGGGACAAACTTCCGCGCTGCACTCCCTGACCACTTCTGAAGTTTACTACATCCTCAGTGGCGTTGGGGATATGCACATCGACGATGACACTCAATTAGTGCAAGTCGGAGATGCAGTTTACATTCCGCCAAACGCCAAACAGTTTATTTACAACTGCGGAACAGAACCGCTAATATTTATTTGTATCGTCGATCCGGCGTGGCGAAAGGAAGACGAGACAATTTTTCAGTAATTTTGCTTTTTCTACTTACCAGGCTGTGCCTGGTAATGCCTGTCTAGAGGCTCTGCCTCCACCTCCGGAAACACTTTCAACTGCCATAAATTACTGTTAACAATAACAGCACCCAGCCATATGTGCCGAGTGATTTCCTCTTGTTTAAAATTTCGATGCGGAGTTGCAATAATCCTCGGATTCACTTGCATTGCTCCCCTCTAATTAGTTGAGGAAGTATCAGCTCTCTTGGTGGGTGCTGCTATTGATTTTTAGTGAGACAGATGTGGGATTAAACAGCGTTTTACTCCTTAAATTCTATTCTGAACTTCGCTGCGATATTTGGATTTAGTATCTGTGCTATCTGTCGTAGAAGCTTTTTATTTGCTTCATATTTTTAATGTACCACCTATTGTGGGAAGCGCAAGTACCTGCAACTAAACTTTACAAAAGAAGTCATCAGTCAGTAGGGGCGGTGCCTGTGAGTGCCCGCCCTCAAGCGTGATTAGTCATCAGTCATCAGGAAGAGGGAAGACAACCCTATAGGGGCGTAGATAATTGCGGATAATTGTGAAGTTAAATCAAGCATCGAGCTTTGTAGATGCCCCCGTAAAATCCTAGAGTTCGGCTGTGGTTGCTGCTGCGAGAAACAGGCATAATATCTGTATGAAAACAATCAAACTCATCAAACTGTGCGCCTTATCCCTGACCATTTTCCTGCTGTGCAGCAGTGTGGCGATAGGGGAACCGATTGCTTCGCCTCAACCGCAGCATACTTATACTAACCAAGAGATTCTGCAAGAATTACTAAAGGCGAAAATTGTGTATTTGGGTGAAACCCACGACAGCGCGGCAGACCACCAAGCTCAACTAAAGATTATCCGAGAAATGCAGCGACAAAATCGTAAAATTGCGATCGCCCTTGAAATGTTTCAGCGTCCGTTCCAAAGTGCGATCGACAACTACTTAGCAGGTAAACTGACAGAAGAGCAATTAGTCGAGCAAACAGAGTACGATCGCAGATGGCGCTTTCCCTGGGAATATTACGCCCCATTTTTGCGGTTTGCCAAAGAAAACAAATTGCCAGTCCTCGCCTTAAATACACCATCGGAAGTAACGAGAAAAGTTGCCTCTCAAGGCTTAGAAAGCCTCACAGCAGAGGACAAAAAATATATTCCGCCAATTTCCGAAATTCGTACCGACAACGCCGAATACCGGCAAATGCTGCTCGAAGTTTTCCAACAGCACCAAAAGGCAGCACAGGGAAATAGTACGGCCTTTGAAAGATTTTTGCAAGCCCAAGTTTTGTGGGATGAAACTATGGCGGAAAAAATAGCTGAATTTGTCAAAGCTAACCCCGATTATCAAGTTGTGGTGTTGGCGGGGAAAGGGCATATTATGTTCGGTTACGGAATTCCCAGCCGCGTCGAGAGGCGTTTGGGAGTCGGAAATGTAAAAATGCGATCGGTTGTATTCAATTCCAGTGAAAATCCTACTTTGTCGGCCGATAAACCGATGGCTGACTTTGTTTGGCAGCATTGATTTGATATGATTTCAAAAATATAACCCACTAAGCCAGAGCGAGAACCAAATCGTGAAAGTCAAGCGTCTAAAAATGAACTCATTCCGAGGCATCAGCGATTTGACCCTGGAGTTTGATACAGATGAGCCGACTGTGTTCATCGGTATCAACGGTGTGGGGAAGTCCAGCATACTGGAGTGTTTGGCTATTCTTCTCTCCTGGCTGACAAAGCGAATTCAAACTCCCAATAGTAATGGACGTTCTTTCAATGAAGATAATATCAAAAAAGGATGCCAAGAAACTCACAACGAAATTACAATTTCAATCAATGACTGGCCGGAAGTGGTATGGTCTTTAACCAAGGTCAGTAAAGGGCGAAGCAAGGATACTAGCAGCAACCTTGGGGACTTAAAAAAAGTTGTTGATCACATACACAGTCAGTTAGATGCTAATTCTTACGCAGCATTGCCTCTGGCTGTTTACTACCCAACTAACCGTGCCGTACTTGATATTCCTTTAAAGATTAGGACGAAACATTCGTTTGAGCCTATAACTGCTTATGACGAGGTTCTCACGGGAGGGCAGATCGATTTTAGGCGCTTTTTTGAATGGTTTAGAGAGCGGGAAGATTTAGAAAACGAAGAACGACTAAATAATACTAATGAGTATCGCGATCGCGAACTAGAAGCAGTCAGATATGCGATCGCTAACTTAGTAGACGGCTTTTCAAATTTACGGGTTAGGCGATCGCCTTTGCGAATGACTGTAAACAAACAAGGCGAGGAAGTGATCGTCAATCAACTATCCGATGGTGAAAAATGCTTGTTAGCACTAGCAGGAGATTTAGCAAGGCGTTTGGCGATCGCAAATCCGAATCCAGATTGCAATCCGCTTGAGGGTTCCGGCGTTGTTTTGATTGACGAGATTGAGCTCCACTTGCACCCAAAATGGCAACGGGCGATTATTCCGAATCTGAAAAAAACATTCCCAAATTGCCAGTTTATAATTACTACTCATTCGCCACAGGTAATCAGCGATCTCAAGTGGGTTCATCTTTTGAGGTCAACATCTGAAGGAATTGCGATCGATCGAGTACCATCCTTTGGTAAAGATAGCAATCGGATTCTAGAAACGCTTATGGGAACTCCAGAACGTCCGCAGGAAATTATAGAATATTTACGCGAACTGTTTCATTTGATAGACAAGGGCGAACTCGACAACGCACGACGATTGCGCCAAGAATTAGCACGCAGAATGGGAGAAGAAGATCCAGAATTTGTGAGAGCAGATTGGCTAATTCAACGCAAGGAAATTTTCAATAAATGAAATATATTCAAAAGGGGAAGGAACCTCAAAATTTTTACGACTGGAAGGCTACACAGCAGTCTCTCGGTTTCAACTATGATTACAAATGTCTTCTCAACCCTGAAAAAGGATCGGTACACAGTTCTTTGCTTAGCGAACAAGGCTATATTTGCTGCTACTGCTGTATGAGAGTTGAGCAAAGCAATAGCCATATTGAACATCTAGCCCCCCAGAGCAAGACTGATTCAGAATTATCTGTTGATTACACAAATATGCTAGCTTCTTGTGGCAGAGATCCAAATTGGCCTGAGTATTGTGGCAATAAAAAGCAGAATCTTGCGATCGGGGTTTCGCCGTTACAAGCCAACTGTGAAGAATTTTTTAACTACTCTAGCACTGGTGAAATACTGCCAACTGAAAATAATTTAGCTCATCAAAAAGATGCTCAAAGAACCATTGAAGTTTTGGGACTCAATCATTATGACTTAACACAGGGACGAATTCAAGCACTTGAAGCATTGCAAGGAATCATGACACAGGAAGAGGCAGAATTATTAGCTCAAGTTTGTCAACAAATGAATGCACAAGGGCGATACCAGCCTTTTTGTAATGCGGTTTTATATTTTCTCAATAATTATTTTGGTGTTTCTTAAGTTGAATGTTACTCAAAGATTGCGCGATCGCGCCTTCCTTTGCTAAAATTTATCTTGGAAATGTCAAGATAATCTTGTCAAAATATCAGGAAGTACCGTGAACAATACACCCAAAATACTTGCATTTGCCGGAAGTACCCGCGAAGCATCCTACAACAAACTGCTGGTAAAAGTTGCGGCTACTGGGGCTAGGGCGGCGGGTGCAGAAGTTACCTATGTAGATTTGCGCGATTTGCCGATGCCAATATTTGATGAAGATTTGGAAGCAAAAGAGGGAATGCCAGAAAATGCCCGGAAGTTGAAGGAATTGATGGTAGCGCATGACGGGTTTTTGATAGCTTCCCCTGAGTATAACAGTTCGGTTACGCCTGTGTTGAAAAATGCGATCGACTGGGTGTCGCGCCCAGCACCGGGTGAACCGGGGTTGGTGGCATTTACTGGCAAAGTAGCGGTAATTATGAGTGCTTCCCCTGGCGGAATGGGCGGTTTGCGGGGATTGATTCATTTGCGATCGATCTTGGGGAATATTAACGTATTGGTGCTCCCGGATCAGAAGGCAATTCCATCAGCATTTCAGGTATTTAATGATGACGGTACGATGAAAGATCCGAAACAGCAAGAGTCGGTTGAGAATCTCGGTGCTAAGCTGTCTAATGTGCTGTCGAAATTAATCGCGTGAGGCAATAAATTCTTTTTACAGTAGGGACACAGCAATGTTGTGTCCCTAATTCCAGTTTCTGTGATTTTGTTGGCTGCATCAAGTGCGATTCATAGAATAAAACCCTTGAAATGGCATCATTAAAATCCCCAATATCCGACTAATTTCATTAACAAAAAAGTCTCGCTTGTCAATATAAATTGTACTGCCATTCAACTTAAGAAACTTCCAATCAGTACCTGTAGTCACAGCCCCATAAATAGTGGCAATTTGCTCTCCGCTGCGCTGATTAAATAATTGGGCGGCTACCATTTCCGCAATACACTGACCCAAACCAGATTTAATACTTTCATTTTTAGCCTCTGTGAGAGTAATCACGGGGGCGCGAATTTCATAGGAATCCTTTGATGCAGTCAGAATATAATCGCAATAGCCGTTCAAACCTGCTTCTACATCTACATTGAATTCTGAACCAGAGAAAAAACCAACTTGAAAATTAAATTGCCGCCTGACTTCCAACAATATTGGGGCAATAATTAACTCAGCGCGAGCCTTTTCGGTATTAATTGCCGTAGCTAAGGACAGGTTTTCAGTTAAAGTAGTTTGCAAATAGGAACTTGGCTGTACCTCGGGGATATCGCCAAACAAATCTAAAGGTTCTTCTACGGTTAAATTAAAAGATTCTCTAACTTTCGCTAAAGTTGTAAAATCGCTGTATGCCACAGGTTGACGTCCTTGCTAGATTTTGGCGATCGCCTTCTCAAATTGCTACAATCATAGTTGATTGCCTGTTATTCTCACCCCCAAATTAACATGACATTCACCGGAGATCCAAATTCAGCACCTGTTTTACCGACAGCCGAAGAAGCAGCGGTTGCTAAAATTAGCAGCCGCGCCTTAGAATCACATTTAGAAAATCATCCGTCTGGCGAATCCCTCAAATTAATCTTAAACGAAAAAGAGGGCAAAATAATTGATATACCTGCCGCCGCGTTGCCACTGCTGTTAGAGATTTTGCAACAGACAAGTAGCGGCAATACTGTCAAGCTAACTCCCATTACTAAAGAACTCGATATCTGGCAGGTTGCTATAATACTGAATGTTGACCGCGAGTATGTGTGGAAGTTACTAGATGCTGGCGAAATTCCTTACAAGATAGTAAGCAACTGTCGCCGGATGCGTTACGAAGATGTCATGAAATATAAAAAGCAGGATTATGACAAAAGAAGTAAAATCCTTGACGAACTTGTGGCAGAATCAGAAGCACTCGGTTTGTACGACTAACTCATGAAAATTGTCAAAGTTGTCTGCGATGCTAATGTGTTATATTCAGCCGCACTCCGCGATTTGTTGATGGAACTAGGAGTTGGTGAGGTATTTGAACCGAGGTGGACAGAAGAGATTCACGAAGAATGGATAAGAAACGTGCTTCTGAACAATCCAAATCTTACATCAGAACGACTTACCAGAACCAAAAATATGATGAATGCCAGCATTAAAAATTGTTTAGTGCAAGGCTATGAGACAATTATACAAGATTTGGAACTTCCCGATCCGGGCGATCGCCATGTTCTAGCAGCAGCAATTCATTCTCGCGCGGATTTTATCGTTACTTTCAATCTCAGAGATTTTCCTGCTGACAAACTCAGACAATATAATATTGAACCGCTGCACCCCGATCAGTTTATCCTGCGCTTGCTCAACTTCAACTGGCAAGGTGTATGCAAAGCAGCAGAAAAACAAAGAATCAGGCTCAAGAATCCGCCAAAAACGCCGGATGAGTATTTGGAAACGCTGGTAGAATTGGGACTGCCACTGTCAGCAAGTCGGATCAAAGAATTGTGCGATCGAAAATAGCGATCGCCCTTTTCAAAGCACGTAAGTTTAAAATTAATATTGGAGTGGAAACTACCACAAGCTTTTTCGCGCCGCATCACCCGATCGGCTAAAATGCAATAGCCCGATCGACCTAAAAGAAAACCACCCGATCGCACATTGGCAGAAATAGACAACAGCAAGCATACTTGAACCATCGGTCATCGGTCGGTTATACTTGTTGCAAACCGCACGGCAGGCGTGGGAGACTCCTCCGTCACACCTGCCATGCAGTTTTATTTAATAATTGTGCGACATTAATATCAGCCCATTTTCTTCTTCTTCCAAGCTTCCACAAACGGCAAAAACACCGACACCAACTCCTGGCGACTCATCACCAAAGTGGGAAAAGAAACCCTCCCGTAATTCTTCCCGACTTCCAGCGGAAAAATCGCTTGGGATTCCAGCGGTAGCCAAACCGCACCCGCAGCCTTCACAATTACCCAACTCCCAGCAATATCCCAAATTTTGGGAGTCGCTTCTACTCCTCCCATCGCTACCCCGGAAGCCACTATCAAAAAATTGTAACTAGCCATCCCCAACATCCGAATTTTACTAGGAAGATGAGGCCCGATTCCCACACTTCGGGAACACAAATTAAAAATATGATTTCCACTCAATTTATCAGCACTCGGGCGAATCGGGCGATCGTTCAAAAACGCACCTTGAGGCATATTTGTCAATACAGGATCTTCCGCCAAATTCTCTGCATAAAAACCGTAGAAAGTTTGATTCAGAGGTGGCAAATGCACGCAGCCAAAAACCGGAGTTCCGCGATACAATAAACCCAAAGAAATTCCCCAAATCGGAATGCCCCGAGCAAAATTAGTGGTAGCATCAAGAGGATCGACAACCCAACACCATTCAGTATCGGGGAAAATGTGTTCTCCTTCTTCGCTCAAAATCCCGTGGCTGGGAAAAGTAGATGCGATCGCATTTCTAATCTCAGCATCCGCCCAATTGTCAGATTGTGTAACCAAAGTGCCATCATCTTTCTCATCCGCTTGTGCAGAACCAAAATCTTTCAAAAACTGCTGTCCGACTGTCTTGACAGTTGTCTGAGAAAAAGTTAAAATAGACTTCCAAAAATCTTGCATTAGTTATTGGTTACTGGTTATTGGTTATTGGTTATTGGTTATTGGTTATTGGTTGTTGGTTACTGGTTATTGGTTATTGGTTACGATCCTGATAATAACAAATAACAACTAACCAAATAACAACTAACCAAATAACAACTAACAAATAACAACTAACCAAATATCAGTCTAATTCATTTTCAAGGATAGTGGCGATCGCACTTTTAGCATTATCCTGAAACTCCCGCACATCCACCCTACCCAACAGCCAAACAGCCAGAATCATACCCACCGCCGGCACAGCAAACACTAACCCGTAAGCCAGCATCGGCACCCCAAACAAACTCCTGCCAAAATCCAAAATAGCACCGCCGCTAACCGTAGCCACACCCCGCGCCATCGCCTGCGACAAACCCCAAGCGCCAATAAAAGTCCCCGCAGTTTCCGCAGCCGTCAAATCCAACATCAAACTCAGCGCCCCCGTCGTTGTAATTCCCGAAGCTAAACCGAAGCACATCAAAGCCGACTTAAACACAATTGGATTACCCGTAAATCCCGATAAAATAATCAAGCCAAAACAAGCCGCCACTGACAAACAGCCCAATCTAATCGTATTTTGCTTGCCAATCCGCGGCACAATTAAAAAACCAGTTGCGCTCAAACCGATGAGAACACCAGTACCATAAATAGCATTCAACCGCGTAGTTTCCGAAATCGGCATCTTAAAAATTTCCCCGCCGTAGGGTTCCAAAACCGCATCCTGCATAAACAAACAAATAGTCATCACCAGCAGGAAAGTAAAAAACAAACCAGTTTGGCGGCTAGCAGTCAAAATCCGCAGCGCACTTCCCAAAGTAATTTTATCTTCTCGATTAACTGCGCTCGATCGAGCTTTGTAACGCGAATACTTTTTCTCAACCCCAAAAGTTGCAATCCCCAGCAACAGCAAAACCACCGCCGGCACTTTCACAAACAAACCATTAATCGAAGCCTGCAACACTTCCCGCGGCACATCCCCATCAATCTGCTTCAACAAACCGCTGCTGACAATCGCCCCGATAATAATACCAACCATCAGCATCGACCACACCACACCCACCAACTTCGATCGGTCCTCCTCATCCGAAACATCCACCAACAAAGCCGCAAAAGGAGTTGAACTCGAACAAATCGCGATACCGTAAACTGCAAAAACCAAACCCAACAAACCCACCCAACCGTAAGTCGGAGTCGTCCACCCCACAGCCTCCAAACTCTCGCCCAAGCGCCACATCACCTGCACCGCCAAAAAAGCCGAAATTACAAACAACAGCCCTCCCAGCCACACATAACCCGTGCGGTGATGGCCAAACAAAGGCTTAGCATCCGACATCTGCCCGAACCACACCCTAGCCGGAGCGACAAACTGGTGCATCGCCAGGGTACCAGCCACCACAGTAGCCGGAATCGCCAACTCGTTAATCATCACGCGATTGAGTACCCCCAGCGTCAAAATCGACATCATCCCCAGCCCCATCTGAAACAAGCCCAGGCGGAACATAGTCACGAGGGTAACTCTCTTTTGGGCAGCAGTCGTGGAATCTGTTAATCTAGAATCTGGCAAACGGTCGATCGACATAACTATTCAAATAAATACAGCATTTGCATTTATAGTAACTGACATACCCGCCCCCGTTTCCTCCCAAGGCTAGAAGCTCGATCGCGACTATTTATAGAAAAATAATAGACAATAAAGAATTGTGGATTTACCAACCGTGACAACCATTACCTTAGGACAAAATGGCCCAGCCGTCATTCCCCTGTGCGTCGGAACTTGGGCGTGGGGCGACAAACTATTTTGGAACTACGGCAGCAACTACGGCGCCGCCGAAGTAGAAGCAGCATTCAACACATCCCTAGATGCCGGAATCAACTTTTTCGACACAGCCGAAGTCTACGGTAACGGCTTGTCAGAAGAATTGCTGGGGCAGTTTATCAAAAAAACCAGCCAACCCGTCCAAATAGCCACCAAATTCGGCCCCGTACCTTGGCGGATTACCGGAAAATCAGTTTCCGACGCTTTGAGTGCCAGCTTAAAACGCTTGCAAGTAGAACAAATAACCCTCTACCAAGTACACTGGCCCTTCAGTTTTTTACTAAGTCAAGAAACCCTAATGAACGCCTTAGCAGACGAAGTAAAACAAGGCAGAATCCAAGCAGTAGGAGTCAGCAACTATTCAGAAGAACAGATGCGCGAAGCTCACAAAATACTAGCAGCCAGAGGCGTTCCCCTAGCAACAAATCAAGTCCGTTACTCATTGCTATCGCGGCAAGTAGAAAAACAAGGAATTGTGCGTGCCGCCTCGGAATTGGGAGTAACAATTTTAGCATACAGCCCCTTAGCCCAAGGATTGCTCACCGACAAATACAGCGCCCAAGAAGAACCTACAGGAGCGCGCAAATTTGACTCCCGCTTCAGCAAAGTGGGGCTTGAAAAAATCGAATTAGTCATGTCCACCTTGCGGAAAATGGGCAGAAAGCGATCTCGCACGCCCGCCCAAGTAGCCCTAAACTGGTTAATAGCCCAAAACGGAGTCATCCCAATTCCCGGCGCCAAAACCGCAAAACAAGCCCAAGAAAACGCAGGCGCCCTAGGTTGGACTTTAAGCCAAGATGAAGTCAACCAACTAGAACTCATGACACGTCCTTGGCGAGAATAAATTAGTTGACGGTTGACTGTTGACTGTTGACTATTGACTGTTGACGGTTGACTGTTGACGGTTGACTGTTGACTATTCGCCGTAGGTTGGGTTTTACTTCACTCTACCCAACTTACACTTCACTTTCTTCTCCCCTCTTCCTTCTCCCCTCTTCCTTCTTCCTTCTTCCTTCTTCCTTCTTCCTTCTTCCTTCTTCCTTCTTCCTTCTATTATGAAAATATTAACTGACTGGGGTTTCACCCGCGAAGGCTTGAGCAACAACAGCCGCGGCGAATATTTAGTATTGCTTCAAGGAGCATTGCTCGCAGGATTTGCCATCTTACCCGTTTATCAACTACCGGGATTCAAAATTCAATCAACTCAATTAATTTATCTTACCTGGTTTCTGGCAGGCATTCTCGGCTTAGGCGCACTAATTTTAATCGTCAAAGGATTGATAGACTTAGGGAAAAACCTCACACCCTTACCCTATCCCATAAACAACGGACAATTAGTTCAAACAGGAATTTACAGGATAGTGCGGCATCCACTATACAGTGGCTTAATTTTAGGAGCCCTCGGCTGGACAATTTGGCAAATGAGCTTATCGCACTTCATCGCCACTGCAATTTTACTAATATTTTTTGACATCAAAGCCAACCGCGAAGAAACCTGGTTAACCGAAAAATACCCCGACTATTCAGAATACCGCCAGCGAGTCAAAAAAATAATTCCAGGCATTTATTAACAGTTTGAGATTTCGGTTTGAATCAAGCGTTCTATGATATACTCTACGATCGCAGGCTGTAGCATTAAACTGGTAGATGCAGTAGGATTTAGCGATCGCCGATCTTCGATGAGCGATCGCTCAGCCAGCGCCTCTAACGCTTCCATCAGTTGCCGTCCCGAAACTTTGGGCAAAATTTCCGTTTTTAACTTCGGAGGGGTCGCTGCTTCTTGGTTAATGGCGATCCAGTACATAATTTGTTGTTGCAGGGGAGACAGGCGATCGAACTGGCGATCGAACAAATCCCACAAATCGCTAAAAACAGTATTTCCTTGCAATAAAAATGCCTGAATATCACCACCAAAAAGTGTTTGAATAGTCGTTGCAGCAAGTTTTATAGCCAGGGGATTGCCACCAAAATAATTTACAATATCTCTACTTTGTAGTAGTGTTGCCTTTAATCCTTTATCGGCGAGGATTTGCTGGCATACAGGTGGCGAAAGACCGCACAGTTTGAGCGATCGCACGGGTAAATTTTCGCCCGATCGCATAGCAAACCCGCCCGGTTGTTCTCGTCCGGTTAAAATAATACAACTTTGGTGTGGTTCGTCAGCAATGCGTGCAAATAACTGTCGGTAATCTTCATACCCTTGTTGATATTGTCCGCCGCGATTTTCCCCTTGCAAAATCGACTCCAGATTGTCGAAAATTAACAAACAGCGTTTTTGCCGCAACTGTTCCATGAGAGCAGAAATAAAATTATTTGTTGTCGCTTCTGAACCAATTAAAATCAGTAAAATATCGCTGAGGATAACATCTAATGTCGGTGAGTGCTGCAAACTTCTCCAAATAACAAATTCAAACTGAGATTGAACTTGCTGGGCGAGTTTGACAGACAGAGAAGTTTTGCCGATACCGCCAATGCCAAAATTTCCGATCGCACGGGTAGAATTGTCACTAATCCAAGTTTCTAATGTTTCTAATTCCTGCAAGCGGTTGTAAAAATGGGAAACATCGATCGCTTCTCCCCAATCTTGGGTGCAGTTATCTGATGCGCGGCTATGCTGGTAGCGGCGCAGGACTGCTTGCAGATTTTGTTTTGAGACTTTTTCGCCGGTGATTTGAGAGAGCTTTTGCCACAAAAGCGAACCGACTCGTTTGATATATTCGTGTTCGTAAAGTAGGCGATCGGCTATTTCTTGATAAGAGTGTCCTTCCCAAGTTTCTAGAAAGACGATGGATTGAACGTCATTGAGTTTGTGCTTTTTGTTAACGGATTGTAACAGATGGTCGATTAGGGCGATCGCCTCTTGTCCTTTCATAGTTGTTATTTTGATTTATTCAGTAGATTTACCGATTATTCTGATTGGGGGTTGCTTTTCAGGATAGAAAATAAATTTACTGAATTAACCGCAAGGTAATCCTTTTTATAGGCGGCGGTTGAAACCGCCAGAAAGTCAAACAAAGTCGGCGGTTGAAACCGCCAGAAAGTCAAACAAAGTCCGCGCAACGCGAGACTAAGAAATAAGGGGGATATTTAAGCCGGATTTGGGATGAGGTGAAATCTCAAATCGATCGGGAAATTTACGCAAGTTTACAAAAGAGAGTTACTTTTTCTCACCGGCAGGGCGATCGGGGAATTTACGTAAGTTTACAAAAGATGGTTACTTTTTCTTACCGGCAAGGCGATCAAAGTTGGTTATTCTTTGAATTAAGGCAGAACAAAAGCCACTAACGCCTGTAAAGTTTGGATTTTTAGCGCGGCTTAAACTCTGCACCTTAATTAATCTTGTAAACCAAAGGAATTTTGATAATGGCAGCCAATACTATTTCAAAAACACAGACTATTTACGTTCGCCAGCCCGATGGTCTACTTTGTCAGAGCGCGTGTATTGCAATGGTTTTACGTACCACAGATGTCCATGGTATCCGTGCTGCTCTGCTTTCAAAAGGTGCTCCTGGTGATCCTGCTGTGATGGGCGATTATCTTGAATCTCGTGTGAAATCTTATAAGTTTCTTTTGAACGGATCTTTGAATGATGCCAAAAAAGCTCTTGATGATGGTTGTGCCGTGATTACTCACGGATGGTTCACCCCTATAGGTCACGTCATTGTACTGATTGGATATGAAGCTGACCCCCTTACACTATCTTACCGCTTTATTGTTCATGACCCCAGGGGAGAATACGATTTTCCTAATGGTGTTCACGATTTATCTAAATCTGGAGACAGTGTGCGCTACTCTAGCTACGGCATCTATGCCACTTGTGTTGCCTCTGATGGCTACGATCATGCTCGCAATCTCTACACAAATAAGACATTGAAATCAAACGAACAGAATGCCTGGTTACATATCATTCAAAACTAAGTTCTGCCAACACCATTCATAGACCATAAGCTATTTGCCAACATTCAGTGATGAATCGTTTTAGCACTGGATGTTAGCAAGTGATAAAAATTGCAATTCTTTTTCTAGGTAAGCAGTTTAGCCATTCAAAGTGTGGTTGAACTAAATCCTTAGTTGAGTTAACACAAAGAGCAAGAAGATGATGAAACCAGTACCCAGTGAAATAGAATATTTTTATCCTCCGGTAACTTATCCAAATGGGAAACGGATTATTTGCAAAATTCCTTCAGGATATGTTCAACCTGCTTTGTCTAAATCTGATTATCAAGATTTAAGTGATGAATTTGATTTAGAAATTGCTTTGGTTAAAGCTGTTATGAAAGTTGAATCTGCGGGTTCTGGCTTCTTACTCAAAGAGCCATCTCCTGCACGTCCAAAGATTTTATTTGAAGCTCACTGGTTCTACAAGTTGACTCCCAAACCAGTTTCCCAAAGCCGCCCAGACCTATCCTCTCCTGTGTGGGATAGAGATTTGTACAAGGGTGGCTCAGCAGAGTGGGATGAACGTCTACTTGACGCAATGGAATTTGATGAAATTCAGGCTCTAAAAAGTGCATCTTTTGGATTAGGTCAAGTAATGGGATTCAATTATACTGTTGCTGGTTGCGCTTCAATTCAACAGTTCATTCAAGAGAACTTTGCCGGAGAGTATTGGCAAGCAAGACACATGATGAACTACATTGTGAACAAAAATTTACTGGGTCATCTCAAACGTAAAAATTGGAATAAGTTCGCTTTTGGGTATAACGGAGAGAAGTATTGGGAGAATGAATACGACATTAAACTGGCCAAGGCTTATGATAGGGCGCTAGTTGCTTAAGTAGATATTAGGCTGACTGTTTTTTATTGCAAGGTGCATCTACTTCAAATTGTACAAACTCATAAATCAAAGTATAAGAAAAGATGCCATCTCAATCTTTAATTACAGACAACAGAAAAGATTTGAAAGATGAAGCTAAGGAATTAACTCAAGCTTCAATTGAGGATAAAAGACAAAACTTAGAGAAGGATATTAAAGATTTAACTCAAGAAATGACTCGGCTCAGACGAATCAATCGAAGCTGGGACGCAGGGTTAACAATTACCACGATCGTTCTGACTTTAGCAATTACCATTTTGTCTACCTCGGATCGAGTAAACGAGCAAGACAAAAAGATAGCTACTGGCATTCTAGGCGGAGTTATCGTTGCTATTCAATCTATTGGAAACGCATTTCCAGTTAAACAAAGAGCGGGAGCATATCGTATTCTTCAAGCGCAAGCTAATAATTTGTTGACTGATGTTAAGTATGTAGAAGGTACAGAAGAATTGAAGGCTATTGAATCTCAGTTTTATTTATTAAGAAGCGATGCAGCAAAAACTGAAAGCTAATAGATAGAATCATGGCATTTTTGTTAATTATTAACAAGAAGTATAGCAATAGATTTATCGCACTTCGTCACTCCTTCATCTCCTCACCAAATAACGGGAAATGAAGGCTGCAAGTGCGATCGCCCTCTCCTCTGATTAATGCTAATGACTTATGACTACTGACGTCGGACTGATGACTACTGACTTTCATTCATGCCGCGTACCATCAGGCATCACCGCGCCCTTTAAATTCGCCCCGGTCAAATTTGTCTCCAACAGCAAAGCATTTCTCAAATTAGCATTCTTCAAATTAGCACCTTCCAGATTAGCCATCCACAGATTCGCCCCCTCCAAATTCGCACCTTCTAAGTCAGCATTGACGAGAAAAATACCTTTCATAAAAGCACCTGTTAAATTAGCTTTTTTCAAGTTAGTCCCTGCCAAATAAGCATCTTCTAAAAACGCCTTATCTAAATTGCTTCCCTCCAAATTCGCCCCAGCCAAATTGCTGCTTATCAGGTAAACACCCGCCAAATTTGCCTGTTTCAAGTTAGCATTGAGCAAATTCGCACTCCACAAATTCGCATTTTTGAGGTTGGCATTTTCTAAATTGACCTCTTCCAGAAAAACTGCGCTCAAATTCGCCCCGGAAAGATTGCAATCTTGACATTTTCTCGCTGTCAGTAATTGCCGAACTTGATGCTTGACTGACGAACGGTTAGCTGCGAAAATTATTAAACCTGTAGTTGCTAAGGCAATAATCCTAAAAGTCGCCATCCCGATCGCACTTACAATCTGCCTTTGTCCCCCACCTCGAAACATCCGCTTGCAGCTCTTAAAAATATTTCGATAATTGTTCGTATTTATAACCTAGTTCCTTCCTGCCCCTGCCCCTATGAAAAAAAAGTTAAAATTTAAATTACTCGCGATCGCCCTGATCTCCATCCTAACAACAGCCGCCTTTGGATGCGATCGCCTTCTCACAAAACCCTTTCAACTTCCCGCATCAGCCAAACAAGAACCCTGGCCAGTGCAAACAGGCCTCCGAGTCAACATCCTCCGATCCAACATACCAATTGTTAACCGCATAGTTTTAGTACCAGACGAAGCCACATTCTTCGCCGCAATCCAAAAATGGAATCTCAAAGGACACTGGCCGATTCTCATTGAAGATAAAAAATACGCGCCGATGTTTTTGCAGCGCTTCCAACCAGAAGAAATCGTCCGTTTGCCAAGCATCAAACAGCAACTCCCAAAAAGTCAAAAACTCCAACAATTAATGCTCAAAAGCGCAGCAGCAGCTTGGAATTGCACAAATTCTCAAACTTTAAAAGCAAAATGGCAGGAACTCGGCTGGGAACCTCCAGGAGTAGTAATTTCATCTGAAAATGACCCCGCACGCTCAGCAGCAGTTGCCTTAGCCGCCGCCCGCGGTGAACCTTTAGTATTTCTAGAAGGTAACTTTGGAAAACCCAACGATAACCTCAATGAAGCACAGTGGAAAACTCTGCAAATAGCAGTTACCAAAGCTGTTGAATCAACCGGATATTTTTATTCTCAACTAGCAGATGCGATCGACACAATTACTATTGTACGCCAACTAGCAGTAAAATATCAATCCCCTCAAAACAAAGACGAACAATGGGCTGTAACTGACGGTTTGGGAAGGCACCCGAACGGCGAACGCTGGGCGGCTGTCGGCTGGATTTACGGTTCCGAAGTACGATCGATCTATCAAGCCATGTCAGCCATATTTCTCGACAGCCAAACCGCGATGCTTTATGACAGCTACCCCAAAGAAGGAAATTGGGGAAAATATGAAATGGAGTCAGCAGCTAGCGGACTAAAAACTCTAGGCATTAATGTCGAATTAGTGCAGCAACCAGAATCTAGCCTGGAAAGGTGGCGGAGTTTAGCATCAACACCGTGGAGATTTGACTTAATATTGATGAATTCCAAAGGCTATCCAAAATCATTTCAAGTCGGTAACGGCGATGCTTCAGTTGATGACATACCAAAACTCCAATTTCCCGCAGCAATCCACATGATTCACAGTTGGTCAGCATCAGATCCAGATGATGCAAATACCGTTGCCGGCAGGTGGTTGCAAAATGGCGCTTATGCCTATGTTGGCAGTGTCAATGAACCTTTGTTATCTGCATTTATTCCACCTAAAATAATGGTCGATCGCCTGAAACGAGGAGCACCCTTTTTAATCGCAGCCCGCCAGCTAGAATCCCCTCCCTGGAAAGTAGCCACCATCGGCGATCCGCTAATGTCGATCGCCAAACCCACACCGAGAATCCCCCCCAGTCAACAACCGATATGATGTTGCGCGCGATCGAACAGCCACCATGAAACAGGTTCGATCGTTCGGACTTTAGTCCTATCCCCTGACGACTTTAGTCCTCACTACAAACTTTCGATTTGAGATTTTTTGTTTAATCTCCAATCTTAAATCAGAGTATTTAGTTTCAGTGATTTTTACCAGACTGCTAGATCGCAGAGCCGATTGTGCGATCGCCCGCGGGCACTAACACTGTAAATATAGTTAATTAGCATTATTATCGCCAGAATCTATCTAAGTTTGAATGTAACTGAGAATACGATCGCGCCAAATCTACTGACTCTCAGAATCCGTCATTCCACCCCAGCCGCTGGTCGCCAAAATCTACCATAAAATACGCCTTAATTAAGTTGTCAATTCCCCTAAAATCACTCAAAATTAAGAAAAGAAATAAAATGTAATATTTATCTAAATTCTCACAGAAGAATTAACCCTAAATGAGAGTCACCCCTCCTGTGGATCTGCCGCCGCCCGGGTCAAACACAGAAACTCCCCAGGCCTCCCGCCTCAGCCCGTTGTTCAACCGCCTGCATCCGAGCCCAGAAACCCTCCTGCTCGTCCTCTCCCTAGTCATCGGGGGAGTTACGGGCGCAGGCGTCGTCACCTTTCACTACCTCATCCACTTCATCCACAGCCTGATGCTGGAAGACTTCATGGGGGCGATCGCCTCAAAAGGCTCCTGGACGCTAGCCTGCATTCCCACCCTCGGCGGAGTCATCATCGGGCTGATGCGGTGGCGGTTTCGGGATTTTGGCCCCAATATGTCTTCCTTAATTGCAGCCACCCGCGGGCTGCAAGAACTCTCCCCCCTCAAACCCATCACGAAAATGGTGGCCGCCTCCGTATCCCTCGGCACAGGCGCATCCCTCGGCCCGGAAGCCCCCAGCGTCGAAATCGGCGCCAACTTCGGAATGCTCCTGGCTCAAGTCTTGCAGCTATCCCCAGAAAGGCAGCGCTTGCTCCTGGGTGCGGGAGCAGCAGCAGGCTTATCCGCTGGGTTTAACTCTCCCATCGCCGGAGTCTTTTTTGCCTTAGAAGTCGTGCTCGGCAGCACCTTCGCCACTTCGTCAGTCAGCGTTGTCTTGCTCTCGGCGGTAGTTTCGGCGCTGATCGCTCAAATTTGTTTGGGGGCTCAGCCAGCCTTTGCTTTGCCTGTTTACGATGTCCGCAGCCCCCTAGAACTGCCTTTTTACATGGGATTGGGACTTTTTGCGAGCGCAGTGTCCCTAGTCTACACCGAAGCAATTCAATTGGCCGATCGCTGTTTTCAAGGAAAAATCCGAGGATTTGGTTGGCTTGGACGACTGCCCCGCCCGCTTCACCCCATCCTCGGCGGGACAGTCGTCGGCTTAGTCGCCCTGCAATTCCCTCAAGTTTTGGGCGTCGGCTACGAAACAGTCCAAGCAATGCTCCAAGATGTGAAATTTTCCTTGCCTTTGCTGCTGCTACTACTTTTCGTCAAACTAGCGGTGACAGCAATCAGCCTCGGCAGCGGTTTAGTCGGGGGGATATTTGCTCCGGCGATGTTTTTGGGCGCTTCCCTGGGTTCGGCTTACGGCATCTTTTTGGGAATGGTGCCGGCTTTGGGGGAACACGTTGCCGGCCCTCCCGCCTACGCAATGGTGGGAATGGCTGCCGTCCTCGCTGGCTGCGCCAGAGCACCGCTGACAGCCATCCTGTTGATGTTTGAATTAACCCGCGATTACCGAATTGTCTTGCCTTTGATGGCAGCAGTCGGGTTGAGCGTTTGGTTGGTGGAGTTTGTCAATCGCCGATCGACCACTCACAGTCTTAACCTGCACCAAATGGGCGTAGATGTCGCTGTCAATGAGCCGATCGCAGCCAGAGAACAGTTGCAGGATTGGGAAGACGCTTTGGGCGATCGCATCGTCACAGAACTAATTTCTTGCCAGATCCCCATTGACGGCGAACAGAGCAGCGAAGAGCTAGGGTTGGCGATCGCCAACGCACATTTACTCGAAGATGTCAAGCCTTTGCCTGAAACAAAATCAGCAGTTTGAGTGCGATTAATCCCCCTGCTTCCTCACAAAACTAATAGCCCAAAACCTAAATATTAAAACCATGATATTTATCAACCCAAAAACCGATTACGCCTTCAAAAAAATCTTCGGTTCATCAGAAAGCAAAGACATTTTAATTAGCTTTCTCAACGCCTTGATTTATGAAAGCAATCCCACAATTCAAGACT
>NZ_JADEWV010000336.1 GCF_015207455.1 Microcoleus sp. LEGE 07076 | reverse complement strand
GCAAGAAACTCAAAATAACAAACTAGCAGAGGATCTCAAAACTGCTCAGCAGTCAAACAGCTCTTTAACTTTGAACAAAGTAACTTTAGAACAAGCAAACGAAAAGGGCGAAACGTTCTGGAAAGTCAACTCAAACAGTGCCGTTTATAGCAAAGACCAAAAGACAGTTAACGTTCAGAAACCAGTGGGCAAATTGTTTCAGGACGGCAAAGAAATTTACGACATTCAGGGAGAAACCGGGCAGGTATTTCAGGAAGGAAATCAGGTTTTTCTCAAAGGCAACATAGTCGCTACAGACTTGAAAAATGGAGTGATATTGCGGGGAAATGAGTTAGAGTGGCGGCCAAAAGAAGATATTTTAGTTGTTCGCAATAATTTGACTGGAGAGAACAAACAGGTGACTGCTTCAGCGAAGGAAGCGCGGGTTTTTAGCAGGGCGAAAAGGATAGAGTTATTCGGTTCTGTGGTGGCGAATGTGAAAGATCCAATTTTGCAATTGCGAACCGAACACTTAGTGTGGTTTGTGGAGCAACAAAAAATCAACAGCGACCAACCGACTCAAATTGACAGATATAAAGATAAAAAAGTAACAGACAGCGGTTTTGCTGACCAGGTAGATGTAGACTTAAAAACCAAGATTGCGACATTAACCCAAAACGCTCAATTAATGCCCTCCGACCCGCCGCTGCAAATAGAAAGCAGTTTGATGAGTTGGAATTTTCCCGCACAAAGTGTGGTTTCGCCCGGGGCTGTGAAGGTTTTTCACCGCGTGGAAAAGGTGACGATGACTGGGGATGCGGGGCGGGGAGATTTAGAGAAAAAAATCTTTTATTTGACGGGAAATGTGGTAGGAATTGGGGAAAAACGTCAATCTCAATTAAATACCGATCGCGTAACGTGGTATTTAACCAACCAGACGTTTGACGCAGAAGGAAATGTGGTTTACAAGCAGCTAAATCCGGTGTTTAATTTGACTGGGCCGAGGGCGGCGGGAGAGCTTAAAAATCAAACTGTGATTGTCAAAGGTGACGGTGGCGGCGGCCAAGTTGTGACGGAGTTTGTGCCGGATGAGAATAAGGAAATTTTGGGACAGTAGATGGGATTGCAACCGCAGATGAACGTAGATGAACGCAGGTGAATGCAGATATAATTAAGATTGGATTGAGTAAGGAGGGCTTGGGATGACGACAACTTTAGAAAAGTTAGAACGGCTCGATGAACCTATCTTAATTGACGGACTGAGCTGGAGAGAGTTTAAAGCTGTTGAACAGTTGCTCTCGCGTCCGGGGGTGAGGCTGTCGTTTTTAGATGGGGTGTTGGAGATTAGACGTATGCCTGGAAGAAAACATGAAACAGCCAAACAGCGGATTTCAACGCTGGTCGATATGTATTTGGAATATGCAGGGATTGACTTTACGCCAACGGGTTCGGTGACACTAGAAAGTGAAACTGGAAGGGTGAAGCGAGAAGCAGATTTGTCTTACGAATTGGGGGCTAACCGAGAATTTCCTGATTTGGCGGTGGAAGTGGTGGTGACTAGCGGTGGGATTAATAAGTTGGAAGCTTACAAACGCCTCGAAATTCCTGAAGTTTGGTTTTGGGAAAATGGCGCACTTGGTATGTATTCGTTGGGGGCTGATGGATATGCAGAGGTCGATCGCTCTTGTGTTCTACCAGATTTAGATATTGTACTCTTGGCGCGGTGTATCAATATGGAAAATCACCTTCAAGCCATGCGCGAATTCAGACAAGCAATTCAAAGTGTTTAGAGAGGCTGTGCGTGAAAAACTAAAAATCACAATCAAAATCTATTTATCGCCACACGCGCCTCAAATTTAGCACAAATCCGGGCAATATATCTTCACCGGACAACTCGGCTGGATTGAGCAATATTTCTACTTCTACCTGCTGTCGGTAAATCTCTATCCTTTGGTTTTGCGGGTCAATTAACCAACCCAATCTCGCCCCGTTTTCCAGATATTCCCGCATCTTTGCTTGGAGAGTCGGGAGACTGTCGGATGCCGATTCCCTACGGGATAGCTTCGCTTCACGCAATTCTACTACAAAGTCTGGACACAGGGGAACGAAGCCTTTTCGCTGTTTTGGAGTTAGCGCTTCCCAGCGAGTTCGACTCAGCCAAGAAGCATCGGGAGAACGGTTAGCGCCGTTGGGGAGAATAAATCCGGTAGCAGAATCAAAACCTTCTCCTAAATCATCGTTTGTTTCGCACCAATGGCCTAGTTGCGCGCTGATGCTGAGGTTGCGACTGCCTGATTCTCCGCCGGTGGGTGGATTCACGATTAATTCTCCTTGTGATGTTCTTTCTAATCTCAAGTCGGGATTTGCCAATGCTAAAGCCTCAAATTGTTCGCCGGTGACGGTTAGGGCGATCGAATTCGGCACTTCTAGAGATATAGTTTGTGGTTCAGTAAATGTTTGTACCATATTCAATTTCAGGGTTTTTTGGGTAAAAATTGGTAACAAAAAACTATTGTGTAGGGTGCGTCGCTATGAGATTTTCGAGTTGGGTTGTAGATTGTTGATAGGGACGCACCCTACGGTTTTTCTGGTGCGTCGCTATGAGATTTTTGAGTTGGGTTGTAGATTGTTGATAGGGACGCACCCTACGGTTTTTATGGTGCGTCGCTATGAGATTTTTGAGTTGGGTTGTAGATTGTTGATAGGGACGCACCCTACGGTTTTTCTGGTGCGTCGCTATGAGATTTTTGAGTTGGGTTGTAGATTGTTGATAGGGACGCACCCTACGGTTTCTACTTTTTCCTTCTTCCTTCTTCCTTCTTCCCTCTTCCTTCGATTACAACTGACCAAAACCTTTTTTAGGCTTGTTTTTTTTCTTTTTCTTCTGGCCGCCCATTCCCGGCATTCCCGGCATTCCTCCCATTCCTGGCATTCCCGGCATTCCTCCCATTCCTGCAAAGTTGCCTTGACTCATTTGCTGCATCATGGTACGCATTTTTTGGAAGTCGCTGACGAGTTTTGTTACGTCGTTTTCTGCGTAGCCTGCGCCTTTTCCGATGCGGCGGCGGCGGGATGGAGAACTTGCTAAAAGTTCGGGATTGCGG
Organism: Microcoleus sp. LEGE 07076; assembly: GCF_015207455.1. GTDB lineage: Bacteria > Cyanobacteriota > Cyanobacteriia > Cyanobacteriales > Microcoleaceae > Microcoleus. The sequence goes on along the minus strand of NZ_JADEWV010000336.1, from coordinate 1,337 downwards.
CGTTCTTCAGTTGTCATTGAATTAATCATGGCTTCGGTGCGTTTTAGCTGCACTTCTCCTTGCCGCATTTGTTCGTCTGAGAGTTTGTTCATCCCCGGAATCATTTTCATGATGCCGCCGAGGGAACCCATGTTTTTTAGTAGTCTGGTTTGTTTGAGAAAGTCGGTAAAGTCAAACTTTGCCGTGAGCATTTTCTCTTGCATTTTTTCGGCATCGGCGATGTCGAATTCTTCTTGGGCTTTTTCGACTAGCGTCAAAACATCGCCCATACCGAGGATTCTCGATGCCATGCGATCGGGATAAAATGGTTGCAATGCTTCCACTTTTTCGCCGACGCCGACAAATTTAATCGGCGCGCCGGATATTTGGCGCACGGATAAGGCTGCACCGCCGCGGCTGTCGCCGTCTAATTTGGTTAAGATGGCGCCGGTAATACCGATTTGTTCGTGAAAGGTGCGGGTTAAATTTGCTGCTTCTTGGCCGGTCATGGCATCAACAACTAACAGCGTTTCGTGGGGTTGTACTGTTTGTTTGATGCGGGCCAATTCTGCCATCATTTCTTGGTCGATTTGCAGGCGGCCTGCTGTGTCGATGATGATCGTATCTACGCCTAGTTCTTTGCCGCGTTCGAGCCCTTGGCGGGCGATTTCTACGGGGTCAGTATCAGCGCCTAATTCAAATACTGGTACGTCGATTTGTTTACCGAGGGTAAGCAGTTGGTCGATCGCCGCTGGTCGATAAATATCCGTAGCAACTAGCAGTGCGGTAAGATTTTGCTTGCGGAGGTGCAGGGCTAGTTTGGCGGTGGCTGTGGTTTTCCCGGTTCCTTGCAAACCGGCCATCAGGATGACGGTGGGCGCGGATTCGGCGGTGGCGAGGGGTACGTTGGTTTCCCCCATGACGCGGACGAGTTCGTCGTGGACGATTTTGATGAATTGTTGGTCTGGACGGACACCTGAGACGACTTCTGCGCCTTGTGCTTTGACCGTTACCTCTGAAACAAAGTTTTTGACGACTTGGAGGTTGACATCGGCTTCCAGGAGGGCGCGGCGGACTTCTTTGATCGCGTCTTGGATGTTGGACTCGGAGATTTTATTCTGTCCGCGCAGTTTTTTCCAGGTGGATTCGAGTCGATCGGCAAGGGCTTCAAACATAGGGCATTGTTGGCTAGTCAGTATTTTTAATTTTACCGATAAATGGGGATGTTTGGATTAATGTTTTGCTAAAAGTTAGATTTTTTATTTTTTAACCGCTGATGAACCCGGATTGATACTGAAACTACTTCAAATTCATGTAGTAGGGTACGTTTTGACAAACCCTACTTTCTGGAATATGAT
>NZ_JADEWV010000335.1 GCF_015207455.1 Microcoleus sp. LEGE 07076 | reverse complement strand
CCCCCAACCTCGGCCATCCCTGGCGATCCACCCCCCAATCCTATGATGCGACTGTCCGATTCTGATTTGAGAAGATCTGTTTTAGCTGCGACCCACTACAAAATGGAAGAACGAGAAAATTTTCCAGATTTTCAGTCTGAACCCGTCTTGGCCGATCGACAATGGAGCAACGCCCAAGACCCAGAAATGGATAAATATCCCGCAAATCCCGAAACAGACTGGAACAAAAGTAACAGTCAACAACCCGCAACCGTCGGGGAGCCAACAGCAGAGCCAACAGCAGAGATATCCGAAGCACTTACCGAAACTCCCGAAACACAAACAGGATTTTGGCCAGTTCTCAAAAACCGCAACTTTCTAGCACTGTGGAGCGGGCAAATTTTCTCCCAACTAGCAGATAAAGTTTATCTCGTACTGACGATCGCCCTGGTAGCCAGCCGCTTTCAAGCAGCAGACCAAACCATCAGCAGATGGGTATCAGCAATCATGATCGCCTTTACCATACCCGCAGTGCTGTTCGGTGCCGCCGCGGGCGTGTATGTCGATCGCTGGTCAAAAAAAGCCGTGCTCGTAGCCACAAACCTGCTGCGGGGAGGCTTCGTATTAACATTACCCCTGCTGCTGTGGCTCTCAGACGGTTTTGAACTCGGTCAACTGCCGCTCGGATTCTGCTTGCTGCTGCTAGTAACATTCCTAGTTTCGACACTAACTCAATTTTTCGCCCCAGCAGAACAGTCAGTAATTCCGTTAATTGTGGAACGCCGCCACCTACTATCGGCAAACTCGCTCTACACCACAACCATGATGGGTTCGGTGATTATCGGCTTCGCAGTCGGAGAACCCTTACTAGCTTTAGCCGACACCATATTTACCAACCTCGGCGGCGGACTCGGCATCGGCAAAGAAATAGTAGTAGGGGGAAGTTATGCCTTCGCCGGAGTGCTGTTGCTGTCAATGAAAACAGGCGAAAAAAGCGAAGGCGAACACGAACCGCCGCATCCCCTAGCAGATTTAAAAGACGGGCTGCGTTACATCAACGATCAACCGAAAGTCCGCAATGCTTTAATTCAACTAATTATTCTATTTTCGATTTTTGCAGCCTTAGCAGTTCTAGCGGTGCGGCTAGCAGAAATTCTGCCCGGTATGAAAGCGTCGCAATTTGGTTTTTTGCTGGCTGCGGTGGGCGTGGGAATGGCTGCTGGGGCGACGACAGTCGGCTATCTCGGTCACAAATTTTCTCATTCCCAACTGAGTTTAATCGGATCTGTTGGCATGGCACTTGCTCTGCTGGGCCTTTCTGCATTTACACACCATTTGTGGATCTCGGTGCTTTTTATTACCCTGTTGGGTTTATTTGCTTCCTTGGTAGGAGTGCCGATGCAGACGACAATTCAATCAGAAACCCCAGAAGAAATGCGGGGAAAAGTCTTCGGGCTGCAAAACAATGCCACTAATATCGCTTTGAGTTTACCGTTAGCTTTGGCGGGAGTAGCCGAAACATTTCTGGGTTTACCGACAGTATTTTTGGCTTTGGCAGGATTGGCGCTCGCAGGCGGTGTCTTAACCTGGTATATTTCCCGTAGCACTAATAGCAAAGTCGATCGAATCTAAAAATAACAAACTCTGATTTACTCGAATGCACATCGCTTGGCTAGGAAAAAAATCACCTTTTTGCGGTAACGTAACTTACTCCAGGGAAGTCACCAACGCACTGTTAGACCGAGGATACCAGGTAAGTTTCCTGCACTTTGCCCAAGCAGCGGGCCCGCCGGACAGGAACAATACGGCGTGGAGCATGGCAAATGGGAAATGGGGAGCTTCCATTGCTCAAACTTCATTTAGCAATTCGCTCTCGCCGGCGAGTTGCAACGAAGTTTCTTTACCCTGTCACTACAAATCGCAAATTTATACGATTCCGACTCTCAAATCCCGCACCGTGTTGATGAAATCTTTGCGGCGGCTCAAACCCGATGTTGTTCACGCTTCCCTGACGCTTTCGCCTCTAGATTTTCTGCTGCCGGAAATTTGTCAAGAATTGAATTTGCCTTTGGTGGCGACTTTTCACCCGCCGTTCGATCGCAAATTGCGGAATTTGACATCGGGAACCCAACACCTGATGTATCAACTCTACGCTCCGTTTTTGGCTCACTACGACTCGACGATCGTCTTTTCTTACATTCAGCGGGAAATTTTGATGAAGTTGGGAGTACCGCAAGAACGGGTAGCCGTGATTCCCAACGGAGTAGACGCGACGAAGTATTCTCCCGGGCCTTCGGCGTTGAAGTCGGAGTTAAAGGCCGATCGAATTTTTGTCTACCAAGGCCGGATTGCGCCGGAGAAGAATGTGGAGGCTTTGCTGAAGGCTTGGAAAGAGTGCAATTTTGGCCCTGGCAACGTGTTGGCCGTCGTGGGTGACGGGCCCCTGGCAGCCTCGTTGCAACTGTCCTACGGCGAAGAAGAGGGTATCGTGTGGCTCGGATTTGTTGCTGAGGAGGAGCGCCGGATCGAAATTCTGCGGGGTGCAGATGTATTTATTTTGCCTTCTTTGGTGGAGGGACTGTCGCTGTCGCTGCTGGAAGCGATGGCCTGCGGTTTAGCTTGTTTGGCAACGGATGCGGGTGCCGACGGCGAAGCCTTGGAGGAAGGAGCGGGGATAGTTTTGAACACTCAGCGGGTGCGGAGTCAGTTGCAAACTTTGCTACCGCTGTTTTGCGATCATTCCGAGTTTGCAGCGCTACTGGGTCAAAAAGCACGGCAGCGGGCGATCGAGCGGTACACTCTCAGTCAGAATATTACTGAGTTAGAAAAGCTGTACTCAGAGGTTTTGCAGAAGCAGCGCGTGCCGCTTCGCGGTTTAGCATAATTAGAAAATTGAGGCACAAAAGGTTTGTAATGAGGAATGCGAGTCCTGATAAATCGGAGGACTCGCATTCCTCACTACAAACCAATTTTTTCTAACTTCCCGGGCGCAAATAGTCCCAAAGTCGATCGCCCGAATCGGCCCGAATCAAAGCAACCACAACATCCGGCAAACTCCCCAAACTCGGATAAACCAAATAACGCGGTTCCCAGCGCGGCCCAAACTTATCTTTAAAACTGTGCAATCCCTTAAAATTATAAAACTTGCTCAAGTGTTCCGAAAGATAAATCAACACCTTTTCCAACCGCCCGGACTTCTCAGCTTCTCCCACACCAGCCAAAGCCGACAAACCCAAATCAAATTCTGCATAGCCCAACTCTTGACAGTGCTGCAACATCGAAGCAAACAAACACTCCATCGTGCCATTTTCCACCTCATTACGGCGGCGCATTAAATCAACTCCAACAACGTCATTTCCCACCGAGATCGTATTAGCAAAAGCACTGATTTTTCCGTCGGGAGTGTGAATGGCTGCGACGCAAGTTTCCTGCAAATATGTCTCGTCAAACCAACCGACAGAAAACTGTTTTTCGGCACCATGAACCATTTGCAGCCACTCGTCGCTAACAGATTTCATTTGCCCCATCAATTCCCCGCTTAAAGGAGGTTCGTAAAATTTGAATTGATGGCCGGCTTTTGTCAGTCGGTTGATTGCAGTTCTCAAATTTTGATTGGCCTTACCTTTGAGAGTAAAAGTTTTGAGATTGACAATAGCTGCTTCGCCAATTTGCACCGCTCGAAAACCGAGAGTATAATACATTTCTAGATTGTCGGGCAAAGTTTGATAAAATGCTGGATACCAATCATTGCGATCGCAAAATTCTTGAAACCCCAAAATCGCCTCTTTGCGGTCTTCAGTCGGCCCGATGGGGTCTCCGAGGGCGATCGCACCTCTACCTTTGGGCACGTAGGCGATCGTACTTTTGCCCGAAAAACTAAAATAATAAGATTTATCATCAAGCAGCGCCAGTCTCCCTAGCGATGTCCGCCCGTATTCTGCTACAGTTTCTTTAGCTTTATTGCGTTCCGAAATACTTGCCGAATCTCGCAGCAGCACCGGCCGCAGCAGCATCAAAAGCGCGTAGCCAAGCGTTACCGCACCCACAGCATAAATCGAATCTGCAAAAAAGTTAGCAAACCGAGTTTTCGGAACCAACCCCGCATTATCCGCCGTAAAAAACATAGCGAAAGTCTGGAATACAGCACCGTCCCAATCGAAATTAACCGCTCGTTCGTTAACTTCAAAACGCCCGTCCAGTATGTAAAAACCAGCCGTACCGTAAGCGAGTGTAAACAGCAAAGCGCCTAGCAAAACCCGAATTCCTTGAGCAATTGAAGAGCGATCGGATTGAGCGCTAAATGTCTTCCGCATCACCAACAATTGAAACAGCAGCACCCCAGAAAGCAAACTTTCTTCAACATCCAATCCCTTAACTAAATGAATTACAATAGAAACAATTAACAGTCCTACCGTCAGCAGCCAAGCAATCCGCTTTCGCCGCAACAAATTAGTCGCCAAAGTTAGCAGCATAAATCCGATAAC
>NZ_JADEWV010000039.1 GCF_015207455.1 Microcoleus sp. LEGE 07076 | reverse complement strand
ACTGCCAACTGACAACTGACAACTGACAACTGCCAACTGCCAACTGCCAACTGACTAATGACTAATGACTAATTTATGCCCAACAATAAATAAACTATCATTTCCCCTTTACCTTTAATCTCAATAGCACCGCGCCTTTTAAACGAAAATTTATCTTTCAAACGCTCGTAAACCGCCTCTGTCACCTGAATTTCCCCCGGAATACCGTTTGATTCCATTCTGTGAGCAACATTCACCGTATCCCCCCACAAATCGTAACTAAATTTAGTTAAACCAATGACTCCCGCCACCACTGCACCAATATTGATTCCAATGCGGAGACTAAAGCTGTGATTGGTTTTTTTATTGAAGCTAGCGACAGCAGCTTGCATATCCAGTGCCATTTGGGCGATCGCCAAAGTGTGATTTTCCTGCGGTTCCGGCAAGCCGCCGACTACCATGTAAGCATCGCCAATAGTTTTGATTTTCTCCAAACCGTGCCTTAACGACAACTGGTCAAATTGAGTAAAAATTTGATTCAAAACTTTAACCGTTTCTGTAGCAGTGTTTTGAGAGGCAAAATTTGTAAATCCCACCAAATCAGCGAATAAAACGCTGACATCGGAAAAGCTGTCAGCAATTATGCTTTGTCCCTCCTGCAAGCGCTCTGCAATCGCTTGCGGCAAAATATTTAATAGCAGTTCTTCAATTTCTTCTTTCTGCAACTTGGTTGTTTCCAACAGTAACCGCGTTTCAATTTCTGCCTGTTCCCGATAGGCGATTTCCCGGCGATACATCTGATTTTTCTCGGTAAGTTGCACTTCGAGTTCCTTCAGCCGCAATTGATTTTCAACCCTAGCTACCACTTCCACGGCTTCAAAAGGTTTAGTAATGTAGTCTACCCCGCCAGCATCAAAGGCTTTCACCTTATGAAAAACTTCTACCAATGCACTCAAAAAAATAATCGGAATGCCGCGAGTGCGATCGTTTGCTTTCAAGCGAGTGCAAACTTCGTAGCCATCGATACCGGGCATCATAATATCCAGCAAAATCAAGTCAGGTAGATTTGAGTGTACAGACTCGATTGCCAGTTTTCCGCTATTTGCAAGTCGTACTTCATAACCTTTTCTCGATAAAATTCGCTCCAATAAGGTTAAATTATTAACGCTGTCGTCAACAATTAAAATACTGCCCTTAAGTTTTTTAGAATATGGTTGATTCATCGGGTTGTTACGGACTTATACGATTTGAGATTTGAGATTTGAGATTTGATATTTGAGACCCCGAATCGGTTATTGGATCGGGGTTTGGATCGCTGGTCTACAGTGGAACCCTGTGTGCCCCAGCTTTAATAGGTGCGATCGCCTGACTGAGCTTTTTAAGAGCCGATCTAACCAAGGGAACTCTTGAAAAGCTCGCACTCAAACAAAAAATGTTTTTTAGAAAGCCGGAAATGTTCCCGCCTACAGTTGCATTATTTTGGGAATGGGTATTAGTTAAATTTAAAATTTCTTGGAATTTAAAACTTACGCACAGGTGCGTCAACATCGGGTTTATTCACGAAAATACTTCATTGCTGCCGATCGCAAAGAGTAGAAAGAACTGGTTGTTGAGGGCGGGAGTAAATCCTAAATTCAAATTTATCCTAATTTGTCAGGCACGGGTAAAGCTTTGGCTAAAACTTTATATTCCCGGTAAATTAGATCGCCCTCCGCGTAGATATAGCAACAAGTTGATGCACTACTAGCGGCCCGTTTTACAACTAACAAGAACCCAGCCGTCCCAAGGCGGCTGCAATTTGTAGTACACTCAAAGACGAGCGGGACACTTGGCAGCGGTAATTTTCTCTAAATTTTGACGGTAGCCAGATTCAAAACCGCGATCGACCTCGCAGGCGGTTGACAAATCAGCGTGATGTTTTAATTAGATGTTCTGGGAGTCTCTGGTGCCGCATTTTATTAAGAAATTTTACAATAATTTTACACGTTGGGGAGAATCCGGGGGGGACTCAAGTCAAACTATGCTCGAAGCGATCGGATCGAACATAATTTTGATAAAATTTAATACTCACAAAAAATTTTCTATTGTCCGTCGGGGTAAAAACAATGAGCGATCGACCAATCATTCTCGGTATTGTCGGAGACAGCGCAGCGGGCAAAACCACCCTGACACGGGGAATTGCCCAAGTATTGGGACCAGAAAATGTCACTGTGATTTGCACGGACGACTATCATAGGTACGACAGAAAGCAGCGGGCAGAAATCGGGCTCACAGCACTGCATCCCGACTGCAATTACCTAGACATAATGCAGCAGCACCTAAGCCTGCTGCGTACCGGACAAGCAATTCTCAAACCCATTTACAACCACAACTCAGGTACATTCGATCCCCCCGAATACATCAAGCCCAGCAAATTTGTAATAGTTGAAGGTTTGCTAGGTTACTCAACTCGTGCAATCCGCGATGCTTACGATGTAAAAGTCTATCTCGCTCCCCCAGAAGAGTTGCGAACTCAGTGGAAAGTTAAGCGCGATACCATGAAGCGCGGTTATACTGAAGAACAGGTGCTTGCAGAAATGAACAAGCGGGAAAATGATTCGGAAGACTTTATTCGTCCCCAGCGTAAGTTTGCTGATGTTGTAGTTACTTTTTACTTACCAGAAGAGGACAATGAAGTCAATTTGAGTGTCCGTTTAGTCCTGAGACCGACAATTCCTCACCCTGATTTTACAGAGATGTTAGCTCGAAGCAGCGAGAATTTTAAACCTGCAATTCGCCTGGGACTCGATCGGGATATGGGAAAACCGGTTGACGTGTTGGAAGTAGACTCTCACGCCACCAGCGAGCAAGTAAACGAACTGGAAAAGATTTTGTGCAACGAAATGCCCCACCTGCGGGGATTTTGCGCTGCCCAAGGCAACCCGGAAATTGGCAAACTGATCGGCACAACTGGGGAAGTTTTGCAAAGTTACCCGCTAGCTTTGACGCAGTTGCTAGTTGCATATCACATGATAAAAGCCATTCATTTATATTAGTTAGTTATTGGTTGGCAGTTGTTAGTTGTTATTTGTTATATGTTATTTTTTGCTGTTGGTTCTAATTCCGAATTGCCAATTCCCACTAACTACTACCAACTGACTACTGCCAACTAACTAATGACTAATGACTAATGTACTAACAAATTCAGATTAAAAGTCGCTAATTGCTGAAGCTGCATTGAGAATGGCAATTGACTTTGAGGTGCGGGTAACATTTCGCCTCGGAAGTCGAGGGCGGTAACGAGTAGCAGGTAGGCAACTGCTAAAACTATAGAAATCACGCCGGTGATAATAGCAATAATTTTTGAACGTTCCATATTCAGTAAAAATCAATGGCAGGTAATATTAGTTTAACATTAAAAAGAGCAATTCTGTAAATCCACCTAATTCAATCTAAAATACGGGCTATTAAAAAGCTTGTTGTGTGTATCTTTTTCTGCCTTCTTCATTCCTTCTTCCTTCTTCCTTCTTCGTGATAACTAATGACTGTTGACTGTTGACTGTTGACTGTTGACTGTTGACTAATGACTAATGACTAATGACTAATGACTAATGACTAATGACTGATGACTAATGACTGATGACTAATGACTCTGTGTTATGCAATAGAATATAATCAGGTGCTGCTTATTTATATAAAAAAAATGGAACCTCTTATAGATGCGCCACATTCCACCGAGATGCCCGGAGCTACCCCAGTGGTGGAAATATTTAATCTGGGGAAGTTCTACCGTACCGGCTTCTGGATGAACGAAAAAATAGAATCGCTCAAAAGTTGCACTCTGACTGTCTCTGAGGGGGAAACTTTCGGGCTGTTAGGGCAGAATGGAGCGGGAAAAACTACGCTGCTGAAGACTTTGCTGGGGATTGCGCGGCCGACTTCTGGCAGGGGGCTGTTGTTGGGGAGACCTTTGGGCGATCGCACTGTGAAGCAACGAGTCGGCTATTTGCCAGAAAATCCTTATTTTTACGATTATCTCACGGGCTGGGAATTTTTGCAATTTGCGGCGGGCTTATTTCAAATCCCCCCCTCAATTCAGCGGCAGCGAATTCCGCATTTGTTAGACTTAGTTGGGCTATCTCAATCGGCGGCAATCAAAAAACAGTTGCGCCAGTATTCTAAGGGAATGCTGCAACGGATCGGCATGGCTCAAGCTTTGATTAATAATCCCGATGTGGTATTTTTGGATGAGCCGATGTCTGGTTTAGATCCGATGGGGCGCTATCAGATGCGGGAGATAATTTTATCGCTGAAAAATCAAGGAAAAACGATTTTTTTTAATTCGCACGTACTCTCGGATGTGGAGAAGATTTGCGATCGGGTGGCAATTTTGGCTCGCGGTGAGTTAATCTGTGTTGGTGCGATCGACGAACTTTTGGGTAATACTGAAACTTACCGGGTTGAAGGCAGGGGCGGCCACTTGAATATCCTCAAAAAATGGATACCGGATATGGAAGTTGATAATGATTTGTGGTACGGGCATTTGCAGGGCGATCCGAAAGAGTTTATTTCTAGTCTGAGTGCTACCGGAGGGCAGCTAATTGGGATGAATTTGGCTAAACCTTCTTTGGAAGAGTTTTTTATGCAGCAACTGCAAGAAAGAGGGATTTATTCTAGTGGTTGAAATCTATAATATCGGCGGTTGAAAATCGGTAGACGGTGGAAACCCGGCGGTTGAAACCCGGCGGTTGAAACCAAGAAACCCGGCGGTTGAAACCGCGTCTAGACAAACAAAGTCCGCCTTCGCGGAATAAGAAAACGGGCTTCTCGGCCCGTTCGATAACATATCTAAAAACCCGGCGGTTGAAACCGCGTCTACACAAACGATGTCCGCCTCCGCGGACTAAGAAAACGGGCTTTTGGCCCATTCCACAATACATCAAATTTCTTGTGGGGTGGGTATCTTGCCCGCCCCTGAAAGGGTAATGTTTTTTACCTCCGCTAACAATGGCAACTCTATGTTTCCACACACCAACTCTGCACAAGTCCACTGCTGCAAATACTCATAAACTTCAGAAATAATCGCATTTGCTGCATCTAAATTTCCCGCCTGACGCGCGTGATAGTGCGCTCTAATTAAGGGCTGAATATCCTCAATACTTTGCCATTCCGATTCTGGTTTGAGGGGAATACTGATATAATAATTATAAGCTTGGCTGTGGGCGGTACGCAGATTTTCGGGATTTTGACTTAGCAGGTACTCGCCCTTTTCTCGGACTAGGGGATGCAAGTGATAGGATTTGAGATGGCGATCGCAATATAGCAATTGTCGCCGCTTCAGTGCTTGAATAATATTTTCTTTAAGCTCATATTTGCTAACTTCTGGCATTTAAGCGCTAATTCCGGCAAAAGATAGGGGATATTCTGAGGTTTGATAGACGGAAATTCGACCCAGACAAGTTTGCTCGCTGTCGCTCAGACGCGCTAGGATTTCATCGATCGCACTTTCAATATCTCGAATCAGCAACCAGTCTCTGTGTTGTAAAAAATTCCCGACATTTCCCTGAAACTCGGTATCGTCTCGAATCAAGGCTGCGACGAGTTGTAAGGCTTTGGGATGTCCAGAATAGCGATCGCCCATTTCGGCTAATTCTTCTGGATTTGCAGTCAGATTAAACGATTGCAACAGGGAAATTGCTGCATCTCGATCCAATCCGTTGAGCTGAATTTCGCGGGTGACAGTTGGCGGCAATTCGGCTAAGCTTTCGCGACTGGTGAAGATGATTTTGCTTTGATGTTCTGTTTCTAATAGTTGTTTGAATAACCAAGCATATTCTGCACAATCTTCGGCGAAATAACCTGCGGCTTTTGCTTCTCCTGCTTTCAAAAGTGTGTCGGCGCGATCGAACACAATTAAGCAAGGTTTTTCTCTGAGGATTTTGAGCAGATTTTCGGTGTTTTTGCCGCAGTCATTTTGAGCGTTGGTGGCGGGGGTAATGTCGCCGTTGGAGAGGGTGAATAGCAGGGAGTCAATTGTGCGATCGCAGGGGGGTGCTTTGCCTGTTGCGGATTGCAATGATTGCCAAGCGGCGCAGGTGAAGGGGGTATTTTCGGTGTGGAGTTGGCGAATTAGTTGGCTGGCGAGGGTGGTTTTGCCGGTGCCCGGTAATCCGACTATTGAGATGGCGGTGATGTCTGAGTTAACGATCGTAGTTTTTAAGATTTCGAGTTCTTTGGTGCGCTGTACCCAATTTCTGACGGGGGGTAAGTTTTCTGGGAGGGGGAAAGTGCGATCGGTTTGGTTGTCTAGGGGGATATCTGCGATCGCGGCGGCAAAGAGTGGTTCTGTTTTGATATTTTTGTAGCCCTCAGCAATGTATTCCCAATTTTCTATTTCTACAGCTTTGCAAATATTGATAAAGTTCTCTCGTCTAATTCCTTTTCGGCTCCAAAAACGCTTTAAGGTGGCTTTTGAAATTAAAGCTGCAAGACACCAAGAATCCTCGCTTTTGTTCCATTCGAGATTGCGTCGCACCATATCAATGATTTTCAATCCTTCTTCGGATGCTCTGAGCAAACCTGCCATTGGTACTCCTCTACGGAAACTCTGCGTTTGTCAAGGATGTTACACGATCTGGTGAACCCAGAAGTGAGCCAAATGAGACAAATGAGCTAAATGAGCCTTTTTTGCTGAGCCAAATGGTGAGCCGTTTAGCCTATGCAGAGCAAGGATTGTGGAGTAATCTGAAATGATGTGCTTGGCTGTCAGCTAGGTTTGAGGGTGCATTTGAGGGGCGATCGGGGATACAGCTTATCTGCTGTTGGGAGCAATGTAAAGTTTTGTTACAAAAATAGGGCGATTTGCATAAAAAGCAGAGGAAGGCCCTGATAAGTATTTAGGAAAGCTTGCTAGGCGGGCTTTGCTGGTTTTGACGCAACTATATTTTTGAGGAGATGGGATGATGACGAATATTAGCTTAGGGCCGACGATTGATGGAAGTTTGAGCAGCACCGATCCTCAAAACCATCAAAGATTAGGTATAGCGAGAAATCCTGTTGACGGAATTGGGCTACAAGTTAAAAACTTTATTAGGCGTTGATTTTACTGCTCTAAGAGTTTTGCTTCAGTTAAACGATTGGTGGAGATTTTCTTCCAATATCAACTTTTTAATTCTCCTGACTTCAAAAAGTATGATGCTTTTGCCAAACTGATTTAGAGTCGCTATGTTAACACAAGTAATAGTTAGATTCAAAAAGAAACCTCTTCAAGCAAGCTTTTTTGCTGCAAAATTACTGAGTTTAATTTAAACAATCTTAAGCTCAATTAAAGCAAATGACAAAGTTGTAAGTCCATAATTTCCCATTTTCCAAATAGCTAAAGGTAGATCATGTCACACAAAATCTCTGAAACTCCGAAAGCGATCGCATTTATCGATACTGCTGTCCCTAATTGGAAGACTCTAGTTGACGGCGTTACCCCTGGAACAGAAGTAATCCTGCTGGATTCTAACTGCAACGGGGTAGAACAAATTGCTCAAAAACTGCGGGGCGGTAAGTTCTCAGCAGTTCACATTGTATCCCACGGCGCTGTCGGTTCTCTGCAACTCGGCAATACGATGTTGACTTTGGATACATTGAACGCTTCCACTCCAACCAATATCATAAATGAAGAAAACCGGGGTGTAGTGTCTCTTTCCCCCTCCCGAAATTGCGACTTTGTGATGTGGGTAAAGGAATGGGCAAAAGGGCTGGCAAGTAATGCTGAGATTCTTCTGTATGGCTGCAATGTAGCAAAGGGAGATTTGGGTGCTGCTTTCGCACAGCGGTTGAGTCAGCTAACAGGGGCTAATGTGGCAGCTTCTACGAGTCTGACTGGTAGTGCCCAGAAAGGCGGCGATTGGGAATTGGGGTATGCCACTGGGGCGATGGATGTCTCTTTGGCGTTTGGGCCACAGGTGCAAGAGGCTTACCAAGGAATTTTGGCGATTAAAGTCACTTACGATACACTATTTCCTCCACAAGCTAAAAATGCGTTTGATTACGCAGTTAATATCTGGAACCGAGTAATCGACACCTCGAAAGTAGACGTAGTAATTGACGCAACTTGGGAAACTGTAACTGGTTTTTTGGCACAAGGAGGAGGCTTTAGCACAGCAAATTTTCCGGGCGCACCGTTAACAAATACTATTTATCGAATGGCGTTAGCCAACCAATTAGCAGGCAATGATTTGAATGGAATTTCCCCTGAAATAAACGTCCGTGTTAACAACGATCCCAGCGCTAGTTCGCCGGGAATTTCTTGGTACTTTGGAACCGATGCTAATCCCGGTGCTAATCAAACGGATTTGGTTAGTACACTCCTCCATGAAATTGCTCACGGAATGGGATTCGCTGACTCTTTTCTGTACAATACAGGCAATCAACAGGGCAGTTTGTCTAGTACCAGTAACTATCCCAGAATCTACGACAGATTTATTGAGAATAGTTCAGGTCAGAAAATCACTGACACAGCGCTGTTTCCCGTGCCTTCTATCGCACTAGGAAACCAGCTAATCAGCAATAACTTGTTTTTCAATGGCCCTAAAGCTGTCGTAGGAAATGGTGGCACCAAACTTAAGGTTTACGCACCTAGCATTTTTAACAGCAGTGAAAGCATCGGTCATTTAGACGAAGCCACCTATGGAGATGGCACTAATTCGTTGATGACATACGTTCGGGGTTTGGGAGTAGCTATCCATGACCCTGGGCCTCTTACACTTGGCGTACTGGAAGATATAGGTTGGAAATTAAATGCTGACTTGGGTGTAACTCTTACGGTGGACAATCCTGCACCCAAAGAAGGGGATGTCATTACCTACACTGTCAGTGCAAAAAATGTGGGATTAGGCAATGATGCTGCCAATATCAAGTTGACAAGTTTGTTACCTACAACTCTCAGTCTTACAAGCAACACTCCAACCCAAGGCACTTACGATCCTGTAACAGGTATTTGGGATGTGGGCAAGTTAGCGGTTAATGGTACTACCTCGTTGACTCTCAAAGCTACAGTCAATCCTGGTAGTGGTGGGCAAACTATTAGTAACACAGTCGCGATCGCTGCTGCCGATCGCAATGACCCTGATATTACGAACAATAATGCGAAAGTTGACATCGCTGTAGCTCCGACTCCAACAACTCCGACTCCAACAACTCCGACTCCAACAACTCCGACTCCAACAACTCCAACTCCAACAACTCCGACTCCAACAACTCCGACTCCGACTCCAACAACTCCGACTCCGACTCCAACAACTCCGACTCCGACTCCAATTCCAATAACTCCAACAACTCCGACTCCAACTCCAACTCCAACAACTCCGACTCCGACTCCGACTCCAATTCCAATAACTCCAACAACTCCGACTCCAACTCCAACTCCAACAACTCCGACTCCAACAACTCCAACAACTCCGACTCCAACAACTCCAACTCCAACCCCAACTCCTGCACCGTTAGTATCCATCTTTTCACCCAAACCCAATGCTACAGACGGCGGCGAACCGACGGGACTGCCACAAAATCTTAGCGGGCCTGGATTTTACTTCTTCACAGACAATGCTGATACTGTTATACCGCCAGAGGCGATGGGCAAAGGAATCGTAGCCCTATCAGGAAATGACTCTTTAACAGGTACGAATAACGATGAAATCTTCAGTGGCAATCAAGGTGCTGATACACTTAACGGACTGGGTGGCAACGACATTTTGTTGGGCGGAAAAGGCTCCGATAGCATTGATGGCGGTGCTGGTAACGACTTTCTCAGCGGCAATAATGACAATGACAGCCTAATAGGAGGAGATGGCAATGATGTTATGCGGGGCGGTAAGGGAAATGATATTCTCAATGGCGGTGCTGGCGACGATATACTCATAGGCGATCGCGGCCAAGACATTATTACAGGCGGTGATGGAAATGATGCTTTCTTCTTGGCCGTAGATGAAGATTCAACTCGGATTAATCAAACAGATGTGATTGCGGACTTCCGCCCTGGAGATTCAATTGGTTTGAGCGAAGGACTCACATTTTCTGCTCTGACTTTTGAGCGTGTGAATTTGCAGCTTGACGGCGCAGCACCTGTGGCTTCTACGGCTATCAAAGCGGGTGATAATTATTTGGGTATAGTCTCTGGGGTAGCTCAAGATGCCCTGAATGCTAGCGTTTTCTTCAAAGCCTAGATCGATCGCACGGAATGGATCGAGGCATCTGTGCAATTGGGTTCGGCAGCCAGGGCTGGGGTTTCTAGCTATCCTAGGGTAATTGGTGGTCGGACCCATAACGGTATGATGTCTATTCAACAACTAGCCAACATATCTAACTACGGTACACCTTCAAACACCAACAATCCAGTAAAAATATGTGACTATAAAGCCGACCTGATTTTTTATGAAAGAAATCCTCAAATGTTGGGTAGGAAAATTTCTAGTAGTCAATCTAGTTTAGCCAATGAATGGTCAGGAATTAGAAGGAATATTCGGGGATGTCAGTAACGCATCAAAGCCTTAGTATTTGTAGTGCACGACTTACGCACTCCGACAAAGAAACCGGGTTTTTTACCGAATCTACGGGTAGCAACGAAGTATTTTCGCAAAAACCCGGTTTCTGGGCTCCAGTGCAAATAGACAAACAACACCTAATTTGTTATAATTGAGTAAAACTCTTTCCTACGGAGTTTTACCCAACTTTATAATAGCTGAAAGATATGTTTTGGATTCTAAAAAACTTAATCAGCACAGATACCCAAGGACACCTAAGTTTAAATCTCGAACCCAAATCAACAGAATATCGAGTTCTTGTCAACGAAGCCGGACAAATTTTATTAGACCCAATAACCAACATACCCGATCGCGAACAGTGGTTGTGGCAAAACCCCCAAGCATTAGCCGCCGTTAAGTGCGGCCTCGCCCAAGCAGCTAAAGGTGAAGTACATAATTTGGGTGACTTTTCGGAATATGCCGATTTGGAGATTGAAGACGAATGAATTTTCGGATCGAATTTTCTTCATCAGCTAGAGATAGCTTGGTTAATCTTCAGGAATTAGATGTCAAAAAATACAATCAAGTGCTAAAAACACTTGGATTAATGGCAACTAATTTACGCCATCCCAGCTTGAAAACTCATAAATATCTGGCCCTAATGAAGAGGAAGTATTTGAGGTCTACGTCGAAAACAAGACCCCAGCAGCATTTCGAGTTTTCTGGTATTATGGGCCCGGAAAAGGTGTAATCACAATTATTGCAATTACGCCTCATCCCTAAAGTGCGATCGCCCTTCCTCATAAAGCCCTATAATAATTAATAGCTCCTGTACTTTGAGGGTTTTACCAGTGACAACCATCACCATTGAAGTTCCCGACGAGCTCTCAGAGCAACTCGCACTATTGGGCGAACAACTGCCAGAACTCTTGCGCCTGTGCGTCGAGCAACCAGTGTTGCCCTCCCGCACCTACCGCTATATTTTAAACTTTCTTGCTAGCGCGCCCACAGCAGAAGAAATCGCAGCCTTCCGTCCCACTCCTGAAATGCAAGAACGCCTGCGGATATTGGTAGCCCGCAGCAAAGCTGGTGAACTGACTTCCCCAGAACAAGCAGAACTAGATGAATACGAGCGGATTGAACATCTAGTAATCATGCTCAAAATGGGCAACCTACCTTATCTCACCCGCCAATCTTGATTTGTGACTTATATTTCTGCCACCCTTCGCCGATATATTGAAGAACGCGCTTCCTACGGCTGCGAGTATTGTCTGCTGGGAATTTCTTTGAGTTTTTTCCCTCACGAAGTTGACCATATAATTGCTGTAAAACACGGAGGTACAACTGATGAGAATAATCTCGCCTTCGCTTGCTGGCGATGCAACCGATATAAAGCAACAGACCTCGGTTCTTTCGATCCCCAGACTAGCGCTTTTAGTTTCCTCTTCAACCCCCGGACGCAGAACTGGCCCGAACACTTTACCTTGGATGATGATGCCCTGATTATTGGGTTAACTCCAGAAGGGCGCACAACTGTCAATTTGCTACAGCTTAACAGTGACGAGCGACTGGCAGAACGCAGGCGATCGCTCTCTAGTTCATAATAGGGCGATCGATACGCACTACGACTAAAGAAACCGGGTTTTCACTGAATCTGTTGGCTGCGGCGAAGTATTTTCGCAAAAACCCGGTTTCTGGGCCCTATGCGTAAGTCATAATATCGTTAAAAAATCCTCATCGTGAGTCATAATTATCCGCTTTTGTTCGCAGATAAATGCTAACTGCGATTCATCAGTCTGAGCAAGCAATCCCGCCTCAATAGTTGTTGTAACATCAATTAATCGTTTACGCAACTCTCGCGCCACAGCCGATTTAACATTCTCATCTAAATGAAAGCGGATGCGTTCACTCACCTCTAATTTCCCTCAGCTTTTCCTGCAAAGGAGAAGGTGGACTCTGACGCTTCAACTCTTCGACAAAAGCATCTGATTCAGCAGTGCGGCGGTCAATTTCTCCTCGATTATCGTAATAGTAAGTCATGGCCGCATGAACCGAAGCCGGCGACAAATTATAGTCCCTAGCGATTTCTTCGATCGACTCTCCCATATTAAGATACATTTCAGCTATGTGTGCTACAGAAATTCGATGACCTGCAATGCGTGGTTTACCACCCAGCACTCCCGGTGTAATTTCAATATACTTTGTGATGACTGATTGCTTAGACATAAAGCGTCAAAGGCTCCTAATTGATAATATTTAAAGATATTTAATTTTAGCAAAAACAGACGAAGTTCTATCGCCCCTTTGTTATGTACATCTAAAAGCTCTCCCGCAAAATGTCTTCCCCCGACTCGGTACGAATCTCTTCCAGAGTAAGAAAGTCTTCTGCCCAGGTTCCAGCGAGGGAATAAACCAATTCTGTCCAAGGAGTTAAAGAATCTACTGTATCGGTGGATTGGTGAGCATTCAGGTACTTGGCACGAATAAACTCAGCGAAAGTGAGAATTTCGCTAGCTTGGTTTTGGGGAAGAGTTTTGACGATCGCATAAATCTGTTCAATATAGCAATCCTAAATCATTTTCAATAACTGGTTAAAAGGCTAAGAGCCTAGGAATCGATGTCACTTTTGAAGAGCCTCCTGCGAAAATGGAGGCAGAGCCTCGCCTATCTGCGTTACCAGGCAGAGCCTGGTAACGAGTAGAACGAGTAAATCACTTAGGATTGCTATAACAGTCATAATCTGGTTATAGATAAAGAGAAGTTTATCTTTGTTTTAGCAATTACAATCGGTTTAGTTCCACAGCCGATCGCCCTTTCCTTTAATAGCACAATGTCTATTCACCAACTAGCCAACCAATCTAACTGCGGTACACCTTCAAACACCAACAACCCAGTAAAAATATGTGATTCGAGTTTTGAGACAGGAGACAGAAAGCAGAAGGAAAGAGTCAGAAGCAAAGAACCAGAATAAGTGTTTTTACAAACATGAGATGCTCCCTGGTAAGCCTGCTGGCATTGTATATTTTCCCACTCACCTACTGTGCCGATCGCGCTGGCGATCGATCTTTGCCAACGCAGCACCCGAAACATCCGCCAGAATACTAATTATCCGATACAAAGCCACCGCACTCAAAATTATACCCGTAGAAAAACGATCGTACAGCAGGGCGATCGCCGTTGCTTCAAATACTCCCATTCCCCCCGGCGCACCCGGTACCACTAAACCCACCACAAACGCCAAACAAAAAGCACCCAACAAGCTGGGAATATCGATAAAGTTTACCGGATTTAAAGCCATTACCGTTAGCAAAAAACCGCAGCCCCGCAATCCGATAAAACACATTTGTCCGATTAACGGCACTAAAGGATAGCGTTTAATTGGTAAATTAATTTCGCCCGGGGACTTGACACCAGATGTTTTTTTAGCTAGATTGGAGCTAGACTCTAAACGCGAAATTGGTCGATCGCCCGCAGCCTCCTGAGCCTGGGAATTTTCCCCATTGTTCTTGGATAACTTCAACCGCTCCACAAATAGAACGATCGGATTTAAAATTCGGGGCTGAATCGCCGTTAAAATCGCAGCAGAACCGACAATTCGCAAAAACCCATTGAATTTGTCAAAACAAATCAACCCAATCAGCACCCCCGCAGAAGCCATCAGCAGCGGTTCCAGCAACACGCTGAGAGTAGCAAATTTCGACGAAATACCAGCCTTTTTCGCCTCCAAGATGCGACCCCAAAAATGCCAAATATTCCCCGGCAAATACTTGGCAATATTAGTTTTTAGAAAAACTTGAATCGCCCACCCTGCATTTACAGATTGACCGAATTCCCGCAAAATTAACATCCACACCCAGCCAACAAAAATCAGAGACAGTAAAGTGACACCGAGGGCGATCGCCAGCAAGGGAAAACTTTCGGCTCGAAGTTGGATATTCGCGACTTCTCGCCAGTGAGTAAAAAAAGCTTTGGCAATAAATAAAAAAGTCCCGCCCAGAATCACATAGCGCAAATAAGGCTTTAAACGCGATTTCGCCAGCTTGAAAAAATTCTGAATTCGATCCAAGTTTTGTTTTCCCATTTTCCGATCCTGATTAGTGAATTTGGGATTGTAGATTCCTCAGCCACAATTTCATGTTTTAAATCTAAAATTTAGATCGATCGTACTTAAGGAGTAAAATTCTATGGCCGGCCCGAGTTCTGACAATCTCTCCTATCTTTTAGATGATAGTCCCAACAGTTTCGCATTAACTCCGGGCTTTTTGACTCCTTATCCTAACGGACTTTTTGCCCTCGGAGGTAACGATTTTATTGTCGGTTCCTCGGATGCCGAGCGTCTCAGCGGCGATAACGGTAACGATAGACTCCTCGGCGGCGGCAATTCCGATACACTCTTCGGCGGTGTCGGAAATGATTTGCTCAACGGCGGTGCCGGCAATGACCTGCTGTTTGGCAATCAAAGCAGCGATACCCTGCAGGGAGGTAGGGGAGACGATGCCCTCAACGGCGGCTCCGGTAGCGACGTTTTAGTGGGCGATGCGGGCAAAGATACGCTGACAGGGGGTTTGGGCGCAGATACCTTTGTCCTCCGCAGCGACACGGCAGTCTCCGATCCGGCTGCTGCTGATATCATTACTGACTTTAACAGTTTTGTGGATGCGATCGGACTGACTGACAATCTTACCGAAGCTGACTTGATTCTCGAAGAAATCGCGATCGCCCCCGGCATTTCCAATACATTAATTAAAATTCGCCAATCCAACGCTATTTTAGGCTTGGTAGCCAACGCATCTCCACAAAACCTCGCAGATACATTCATCTCAGCAAATAGCGTATTGGGAAACCAACTGAGTCAAGCTCGCGATTTAGGCGTTTTGAGCAGCACTCAAACGATCGCCGACTCGGTTAGCAACGCCCACCCAGACGACCTTTACCGCTTTACTTTGCCTACAACTAGCGACTTTAAATTAACCGTCAGCGGTTTGAGTGCCGACCTTGACGTTGCGGTAATTAAAGACATTAACGGCGACAATTCTATTGACTTTACCGATATTATTGCTTCTTCTCAAGAACCGGATTTATTGCCGGAGTCGATCGACATCAAAAGTTTGGCAGCAGGAACTTACTTTGTCCGAGTTTATCAATATCGAGACAGTACAAACTTTACCCTAAATCTGTCTGCAACCCCTCCAACTATTTCAGCCAACAATATTAGCAACTTGCCCGGTTTTGACACTCGTTCCGGCTTCGGTTTGGTGAATGCCGCAGCCGCAGTTGCCAAAGCTGTCGGTGTTGCAACTTTTCCTGACGTTCCCGACTTGGGCGGCGACGAGTGGGGCAGAGATTTAATTAAAGCTCCAGAAGTTTGGGCGCAAGGCTTGACTGGAGACGGCATTGTAGTAGCAGTTATCGACAGCGGAATTGACTACAATCACCCGGATTTGACCGGGAATATTTGGAGCAATGCGGGAGAAACCGGCGTTGACGCGGCCGGTCGCAATAAAGCTAGCAACGGCGTTGATGATGATGGTAATGGCTTTGTTGACGATTTCCGGGGATGGGATTTTGTCAACAACGATAATGACCCGATGGACGATAACAGTCACGGCACTCATATCTCGGGTTTAGTTGCTGCGAAAAAAGATGGGGTAGGAATTACTGGAACGGCTCCAACTGCGAAGATTATGCCTTTGAAAATACTCGATCGCGCGGGAGTAGGGAAAATTAAGGATGAAATTGATGCGATTAATTATGCCGTGGCAAATGGAGCGAAGGTGATTAATGTCAGTTTGGGCGGCCAACAGTTAAACGATCAAGAATTGAGCGCAATTCAAGCGGCCGAAGCTCGAGGCGTACTGGTGATTTCAGCAGCGGGAAATGATGCTCGCCCGCAAGTGGATTATCCGGCTCGGTTTGCAAACGAAGTAGGAATTGCTGTCGGTGCTGTTAGCCGCAACGGCTTGTTTGCAGATTTTTCTAACCGCGCGGGAGCGGAGGTACTCAATTATTTTGTTGCTCCGGGCGGCGACGGCGGCAGGGCAGATTCTGGTGACGTTTATTCAACTGTGCCGCTTTCTCAACCTGGAATTCCCTATCGATATTTTGCGGGTACTTCTATGGGAGTGCCGCACGTAGCCGGGGTGATAGCTTTGATGTTGCAGGCCAATCCGAATCTGACTCCTGCTGATATTAAGAGGATTCTGGCAGAAACTGCCAATCGAGCGGTTTAAATTCGATCCGGTTCGCAGTCAGGACTGAGCGTCCTTCCTCATCACAATCTGAAGCAGAAATAAAGTCCTCACTACAAACTTTATTATAGGTTCGCAGTCAGGACTGAGCGTCCTACAACCACCAAGTCCGATCCTTAATAATTGGCGGCGTAAGTCAAATCAAATTGGCGGCACAGATTGATGCAGCAGTAGTTTGGTCGATCGAATACTAACTCGTAATTCATCTGGCCCTCAATTTTGACGATCGGCTGCTTTAAGGGGATGCCGTGAATGTCATATTGGCGGCGTTCTAAGGCACTCCAATCGATAATTTTGATGTCGATTTGGTTCTGCAAGTCACTTGCAATCAGAAATAAGTGCATCTTATCTTGAACTTTCCCTGTCAGGGGAATCTTGATTAACACTGACTGAGTGACGATCGGTCTTTGGTCGTTGGGATGCTTCTGGGTGTGGCAGCTTTGCAGTTCGATATCGTAAGGTTCTACCTTGAATTTCTCTCCGCTGGCGATCGCAGACGAGTGCAAATCTTTCAAGCACTTTTCTAGGTGAGGGATCAGCCCTAACTCTGGATCGCACAGCAGTTTGCGAATATTTGAAGTTTCAGTGACTGTCATTGTTGATTTTTATGTTATTTTTTGATTCTTAACTTCTAGCTTACCGCCAAAAGCAGCCATATTCTACTCTACTTGCGACATACTTCCAAAAATCGCTTTTTTTGGAAGTATGTCGCCGCGAACTAGATCTTTTTTTGCCTGATTTTTTGAATATTATTTTTTGGTAATTTTCCACAGATTGAGTTCGACATTACCAACCGCCGGATTTATTTGATAGTTTTGCTGCCCAATTGCCGATCGCAACACTGAGGAGGGCCTGTATAAAAACAACTCGCCAAAACCGCCGGGAATTTTCGGGGGTTCTGGTTTTTTGGATGCCAACTCTCGGTTTTTGTAGCAAGCAGTATAACAGCGGGGTTCTATTAGCAGTTTTACTTTTGGTTCTAGGCGATAACTTAAAGGCATGATGTATGCGATATTTGTATCGCTAATAATTAGGGGATTGCTGGCTTGATTAACTATTCTTGCTACTGCCAATTCGGCGCCCAGCCAGCCGCTGCCTTTATTCCACCAAGTATCAGCTTGAGAACTAACTCCACCGGATACGATTCCTGCTAAAAACAGTACAGATATTACTATGTTCCATAGTTTTTGCTGTTTAAAGTTATCTAGATTGTTGCTAATTTTCGCAGACAGCAGGTAAGCAACTGCTAGCTGAATTCCTACATAACAAGGAACTAAATATCGCGGATTTCCCGATCGCCTTCCGCCTTTAAGTAGATCGGGTAAAGCTAAAAATATTGCGGTTGTTGCAATTAATAACAATACCAGCAACCACACCCGCTTTGGTGTTTGCCGGCACAGAAAATAAATCGCATAGCCGACTAAACCTAGAATCATGATGCCAGCGGGAATTAGCAAGGCTAGTTGTGCGGCGCTGGCACTTCCATCAATGCCAATATCAAAAAATGCTATGCTGACTGCGCCCGCCCACCTGCTAACTAATCTTAAGAGACTTGTCTGTTCGGCCCACGCTGTTGTGCTTCTAATTTGATTGAAGTTTTCTACAGTATTTAGGAGGGAAGGCATCCAGGCGATTAATGCTACTAAAGCTGCTACATAATAGGCAACAAATGTTTTGACATCGCGCCAGTTGGCAATAACTGCGACGTAGATTGCATGGGCGGCGGCGACGCAGACAAATAACAAGTGGGTGTACAATCCGATTGCTGCGGTGACTGCGTAAAGCGTCCAGTGAGAAACCAGCCAAATAGGATTTTGATTTTCCTCGGGGCGCATCGATCGCAGCAAGGCTGCACTCGATAAAATAGTAGTTAATGTCCACAAACTGTACTGTCTTGCTTCTTGGGCAAATAAGATGTGGTAGGGAGAAATCGCGAAAATTGCGATCGCCATCCAAGCCACAGCAGAGGATTCAAATAACTCCCAAGCCAGCCAATAAATAGCGGGGAATACTAGCAAGCTAATCAGGGCGGCTAAGCTTCTCATTGCTGTAACTGAAGTGCCGAACCATTGCGCCCAATATCGCGCTAGTATATAATACAGCGGTGGGTGTTGCGGGTCTTCGATTGCTAAGGAATTCAGGGTATCGCTTAAGGTTTTTTCGGAATTAATTTGCTGGTATTTTTGTAAATCCGAGGGCGAGATTATTTTCTGGTACGAAATTTGTTTGATAATTTCCGCTTCGGTGTAACCAGAAACTCTTAAAGAAGTATAGGTCTCGTCTATCCAGTAAAATTTGCGATCGAGATTTGCGAAGCGAAATAAAATGCCGATTACTAATACAATAACGATCGCAAAAACCCACCAATTTCGGAAAATTTTAAAACTCATTAACCTATACAATTTATTAATTACAGTCATTACACCTCACCAAAAAAGCAAGTTTTGAACAGGCAGGATGCCTGTTCCACAACAATAATTCCAGAGGTATATTAGTCAAAAGTGTTGAATCATTAACTGCTAACCAATGACTAATAACTAATGACAACTGTCAACCGTCAACTAACTAATCCACTCCTTCAATCGGTGCAAAACCTTGTCGTTGAATGTTCTCGGTTATTGTGCGCGGTTCGAGGAATTGCAGCAAATAATCCGGGCCGCCGGCTTTGGAACCAACTCCCGAAAGTTTGAATCCTCCGAAGGGTTGCCGCGATACCACTGCGCCGGTGATTCCGCGATTTATGTACAGGTTTCCGACTTCAAAATCGGCTTGGGCGCGATCGATATGCGAAGGCGTGCGAGAATACAATCCGCCGGTTAAAGCAAAGTTTGTACCGTTAGCAATTGCGATCGCTTCATTGAAATTTTTTGCCCGAATCACCGACAACACCGGGCCAAAAATTTCTTCTTGGGCGAGAGTTGCAGTCGGGGATACTTCCGTCACAATCACTGGGCCGACAAAATAACCGGTTTCGGGTGCCGCCATTTCCAAAGCGATTTTGGCTTCGGCGCGGCCTATTTCGATGTATTCGCGGATGCGCGACTGGGCGGTTGCATCGATGACTGGCCCAACTTGAGTGCCGGGATTTTCGGCTGCGCCGACATTGAGCGATCGCGTGGCTTCTACCAATCTTTCCACAAAAGTATCGTACACCGACTCGACCACAATTACTCGCGAACAAGCAGAACATTTTTGACCGCTATATCCAAACGCCGAATAAACTACGCCTGCAACTGCTTGGTCTAAATCCGCACTTTCATCGACAATAATTGCATTCTTGCCGCCCATTTCCGCAATTACTCGCTTCAGGTGTTTTTGGCCAGGTTGCAAAATCGCAGCTTGGGCATAAATCTGACAGCCAACTTCCTGAGAACCGGTGAAGGTAATCATGTGAACGTCGGGATGTTTCACCATGTAAGCGCCGACGGTTGAACCTTTGCACGGCACGTATTGAAATACGCCTTTGGGAATTCCCGCTTCTAGCAAAATCTCTGCTATCTTTGCAGCAATTACTGTGGAAAATTCCGCAGGCTTGAGTAAGGTACAGTTACCTGCAACTAGCGATGCAACTGTCATGCCGACGGGAATTGCGAGGGGAAAATTCCAAGGAGAAATGATTAGAGAAATGCCGCGCGGTTGATATGTGTAGCGGTTGTTTTCTCCGGCTACGTCGTAGTTTGTTCCTTGTTCCAACCTTTCCATTTCGTCGGCGTAGTAGCGACAAAAATCTATGGCTTCGGAAACTTCTGCATCGCATTCTTTGACGGGTTTGCCAACTTCAAATACCATCCAAGCTGACAGTTCGTGCCGCTTTTGTTCCATCAATTCTGCTGCTTTGCGGAGGACTCCGGCGCGCTGGCGCACGGGGGTTTTCCGCCAGCCGGTAAAGGCAGATTTGGCTGATTCTAGGGCAATCTTTGCTTGTTCTTCGGAAATCAATCCGATTTTGCCGACTATTTCTGCGGGGTTGGAAGGGTTGAGAGAGTTAACTGTTGTTTCGGTATTTTGGTACTCGCCGTTGATTAGCGGTAAGTAGGTTTTACCTAGGTTGGCGCGCACTGATTTGATGGCTGTTTCTGCTTGTTGCCGCAATTTGGTATTGGCGTAGTCGGTATCGGCAACGTTGGGGAATACTTTGCTGTAAACTAGCTGGTCGTTGCCGTTGGCTACTGGTGCGGCTAATAATTGTTCGATCGGCATTTCTTCGGAACTTTGCCGGATGAAAGAACTGTTGGCGGTATTTTCCAGCAAGCGGCGGATCAAATAAGCCATTCCCGGCAGCAAATCGCCGTAGGGACAGTAGACTCGGACGCGATAACCCCGATCGACCAACAGCTTTGCCAATTTGTCGCCCATGCCGTACAGGACTTGCATTTCAAAGCGGCGGCGCGGTATGTTGAGAGTTTCGGCAATGGCGATCGCCCTGGCTTGCGATCGCACGTTGTGACTGCCAATTGCTGCATACAAATATTCGTGATTTTCTAGCAGCAACTGCGTCATTGCTTCAAAATTCGCATCCGTTACAACTTTGTCGTTGTAGACCGGCTGCGGCCAATCTTTCTGCATTGCTTTGATAGTTTCCTGATCCCAATAAGCACCTTTCACCAGCCGTACAGTTATCGGATTGCCCCGTTTTTTAGCCCACGCAATAATATCTTGCAAATCTTGTTTGCTGTCGCGCAAATATGCTTGCAATGTAATCCCAACATCCGTGCGACTGCGAAACTCTTCCTCTAACAATAACTCTTTCAGAATGCTGAGAGTTAAACTCTTGTAGGCATACTGTTCCATGTCGAAGTGAACAGCAGTTCCCAACTCCTGGGCGCGGCGCAATAACAGGCGAATTTTCTCGCTGACTTTCTCCTCGCTGCCTTTAGCATCCAGCGGGTCAAACTGAGAATAAAAAGCCGTTAGTTTGACAGATACTTGCACTCGCGGCAAAGTTTCGCCGTCAGCTTTGTCAATGGCATCTACCTGCGACCAATTCTTCGCTGCATTCGCCAGTTCCGCCATCAATTCCAAATAGCGGTTGAGATAAATCTCCGCCTCAGCTTCAGTGATGACAGCTTCCCCCAAAAGGTCAACTGTAAAACCCATTTTATCTTTGCGAAGTCGCTCTAAGGTTTTAATTACCTGCCTGATATTTTCCCCAGAAATATACTTGTGCGCCAAAGTTTCCACCGCAGGCGCAACCGTCGTCGCCGCCAATTGACCGGGGACAGAATCAGCGTTAGCAAAGCTGAGCAATTTTTTCAAAGCTTCGGGCAATTCTACCTCTTCCACACTCAGGTATTCTTGCAAGTGGCGGGCAATTTCCGGCTTGCTGCGGAGGGCGGGCAAACAGTCAATAAATCTAAACAATTGCACCCGCAGTCCGGGGCTTGCCATTGCCCAATCCATCAGTTTGTCGTCCCAGCGCATTTGGTCTTGCAGTTGACCGAAAAACGAGCGCTTTTTGTCTTGAGTTGCCTTCAGGATTTGTCGAGCTATTTCCTGAGTTTTTGCTTCGTAGGTGCTTGGAGATACTTGTGCGACCATTGGTAATTAGTAATTGGTAGTTGGTAGTTGGTAACTGGTAATTGACAATCGGGGCGGCTTGATATATTTGGCAGCGGGAGCATCTCTTTCGCAATGTGAAAAGCATTTTTTTTGAGCGCGCGAGTTCCCGCAACCTCGCTTGCCGAATATATGTCAATACGGTTTACTTAACATTATTTATGCCCGGAGATCCCTTGCAGCATCCCCCTGGTTGTAGGGGGACTTTAAGAGCTTCTTGTCCCCCCCTTTTTAACGGGGGTGCCAGGGTGATCTGTCTTAAGTGAACCGTATTGGAATATATGTAGCGAGCTCGCGACAGCACTAAAAAAGCTCTCACGCTTGATGCTCCCTTTTGCAATTGCCCCCCGCTCAAATTATAGTTGCTAATTGACTTCAATTTTAACTCCGTAGTTTGCTTGGCGATCGCCGGAAATTTCAATAGTATAATCGCCGCTGCTGGCTAATTGACCTTGCCACTCACCTGTGCTACCAGCAGTACCCAATTTTTCACCGTTAGGAGCAATAATTGCTGCGCTAACATCACCTTCTTGAACCTTTACTGTCATGCTTTGGCCGCTATTGCAGTCGAGCAAGTAGCGCTTGGATATGTTGGCGCGCAAACTATTTCTCAGAATAACTCCGGTAGCGCCGGCTTGAAAGTTAACTCGCTCAGTTACAGGGGTTTCCACCGCAGCGGGAGAAGGAGAAAGAGAAGGAGAAGGAGCAAAAGAAGGCAAGGGAAACGGCGAAGCAAGTGGCTGAACACCTGCGAGAGAGGGCATTTGAGTAGGATTGGGCGACGGTGCGCTTGCTGGTGGCCGTGCCGTGCCCGGTGCTGGGGGAAGTCCCGGCAGGCGGTTGGCGGGCGCTGCCGGCACTGGTGCTGGGCTTTGGGGGAGGGGTACGTCAGCGGGCAGTCTGATTTGAATATTCGCTCTTTCTTGATACATTTTCCACGCCAGTAAACTGCCGAGACTGAGTACGGAACCGACTAACATTCCGCTGATAAAAACTGCCCAAACTTGCCACTTTTGAGCTGATTTCGGTTCTGGATTTGCCGTTTGATTGAGTTTAGTTGGATAATTTTCACTGTCAATGCTTTCCGCAACGACCTCGCTGGCAATTGGAATTGTTTCTGTTTCTGTTTCAAGATTGGCAGTAAAAATATCTTGTATAACGGCATTTTTTGTCGGACTTTTTATGGGGGTATTTGTAGTTAAACTATTTTCGGTTTTGGGTGTTTCAATGGAAATTTCTGCTGCTTCAGAAGTGACTGTTAAATCATCTTCGATCGCGGCATTTTTCAGGGGAGTTTTTGCTGGTGCGGAATCGGCCGCGAAACTGCCAATTGTTTCCGGTTGCCGACTCAATATTTTATTTTTTTCAATTTCGTCACTCATGGGATAAAATTCTCGTATAAAGATTGCTATTTAGCATTTTACGCGATCTGTGCGATCGCCCGCAGTAAAATAATACCGCAAGGCTATTGACAAACTGCCCAAAAACTCGATCGAGGAATCTGTCGGCTGGGGCGATCGTAAATTTACGAACTTTTAAAACATCTGATATTTATCGAGATGGACGATTGACTCGAACCAGCATTCCTGTGAGTGTTTCCACATTAGCAATAGCCTCCGAAATTCGTGCAGCCATCCTCTGTCGGTCTTGTTGGTCGTCTTTACAGACAATGATACCAGAATGGTTGGGTTGTGAAGCGTGCAGTCGGATAAAATCGATTCTATTGAGTGTTAAAACTGCCCGTTCCTTTGTAACAGCAAAAGCCAGGACATCTTCATCAGGAATGCCCAGATTTGCATTCCTGGCTTGTTGTACGGTAAGCACATCGTGACCTAGAGCGCGAAGTAATTCAACTACTACCCAAGGGAATTGTTCAACTGCATACAAACCTGCCATTATGTTAATCTATATCGTTCAAATTAATTGCTGCTTCAATCTCGTCAGGAAATGCTTCAGCATAAGCCCAAGTATTTTTCAAGTCGCTAGCGCTAAGATGCGGATAATCTGCTAAAAGTTGAGCATCAGTTGCACCTAATCGGCGAGACTCTACCAGTCCCCAAACAGAAATTCTAGTGCCTGCAATCCTGGCATTACCGCCGACAGTACCGGGAGTTTTTTCAATTCCCTGCCAGGTGTTGGCTAAACTTTGAGCTAATATCTGTATTGCTAGAGCTTTCTCAGGCGGAGTCAGGGAAAGCAGTTGCGGTTCTAATTCTTTTAGTGTCATAGTCTATCGCGGGTTTGGCTGCTGGGAATGTCGTATCTATATTATAACGATCGAGCTTTTTGCAGGGTAGCCATCTCTTAAACTCCTAGGACAGTTTTGCTAAATATTAGCAGAGGAAGGCAAGTTTTGGAGGTATGTTGGGATTTACGGTTGGGTAGGGGCGGGTTTATGAGATTGTTCGTTACAGGCGAGTATTGTTGGTGAAACCCGCCCCTACAAATTACCAATTCCCAACTCCCAATTCCCGATTAATAATTATTAGGCAAAGACTGCCAAAAAGGCTGCGGTTCTGGCTTCCTCAGAGTATTCGTCGCCGACTGCACGTTTCCTTTCAATTCTTGATAATACCTATCATCCAGAAAACTAACACTAACACCACCCGGAATTAGCAGTTGGCGCAATCTTTCTTGAGTGTAATCTCTGCCGTCAATCATCGCCCCGCGTGGATTGGAAACTAACAACTTGCCGTTGACAGGTACCGAATTGACCATATTCGGCCACCAAGCATAACCGCTGTAGCCAAACATGGCTGGAACTTGAATAATTTGGTCGTCTGCGAGGGAAAACTCTCTTTTCAACTTTTCTAAAATCGGATCGAGTTTCTGCTTTTGCAAATTGAGATTATGTTGAATTAAAGCTTGATTTTTCAAAGCGGCGCTGACTGTAGTTTCATTGCTCAAACCGCGATTTATCGTAACATCGCCGTAACCTTTTCCTGCCAATTCTTCCAATAGTCTAACTCCTGCTTCTGGACTGACGATCGCCATTACATATTTTCCTGAAGTTTGACTCGGAATAAAATTGATAATTTCATCGACTTGACGAGTCAAAAGCCAAGAAGTATCAATATCCACCGGGGGGCCTTGAATTCTTTGGGCTTGAATAAAATCAAGTACCTCTGGATTAAAACTAACATTCCCCGAATTCCCGTAATAAACTCGACCCATTGGGTATCCGGGAATCGGTGGCGTTACTTGCAAATTTCCGTATCCGTCCGACCACTGATTAACAGGGTCTAAAGACCGAACACTGCCAACTTTAAACACTTTCAAATCCCGCTGTTGAGTTGATTTAGCCTGCTGGTTTTGGTCTGGTTCCAGATTGCTTTTTATGGCTACATTAAATTGACGCAGCTCGGATTTATCGGGAAGTTGAACGTAGCCGTTTTTCTGAATATTTTGCATCCAAGCATTGTCGCCCTGAATGATTTTTATTCGAGCGCCTGTGGGTTCTACTGCTTGTTTTAGTTGCGAGATAAATTCACTGTTGGCGGCCCCTCTGTCGCTGACTTGAACTTCTGTTACTGGTGCGGTATTGGCTGGTATTATCCAAGGACTGACACCCATTTGGATTGTGGTGGTGGCGATTTGTTGACCGTTGTTTTCGGCAGTTGCTTTGAGATTGACTTTGCCACTCCAATTGCGATCGGCAAATTGTTTAGCTTCGACACCTAAAACAATATTCGTGCTGAAAACTAGGGGTTTTGTACCGGATATATCTACAGCTTGCCATCCATCGCCGATTTTCTGGAAAACGTTGATATGAGGGCTGGCGATACTATCAGCAGTGATAAATAATTGAGAGGTTTTGAAGTTTTCAGACAAAGTTAAGTTAACTTGAGAAAGCATGGCTGCGCGGCGGGGGACGCTAACTTTGGTTTGTTTCCAAGCGGCTATTTTTGTGCGATCGTTCTTGGGATCGTTAAATGCAATTAGCGCCCCGCTAGACAATGACCATTGTTCTTTTCCGGCTTCGTCTAGTTGATTAATTTCGCCGTCTCTGTTAGTATCTCCCGCAAAGAAGAAGTTGGTCGGCGAGGCTGCGAGGTCTACAGGGGCGGGAGTTGCAGTTGCGGTTGATTCAGGAGTTGGTTGAGGAGTTGCTTGCTGATTTCTTTCTAATTCTTGGCGGACGAGTTCTTGGCGGGCTAATTCCTGCTTTTCTAATTCTTGGCGGGCGAGTTCTTGGCGGGCGAGTTCTTGGCGGGCTAATTCCTGCTTTTCTAATTCTTGGCGGGCGAGTTCTTGTTTTTCTCGTTCTTGGCGGATTAATTCTTGTCTGGCGAGTTCTTGTTTTTCTAGTTCTTGGCGGATTAATTCTTGGCGGGCTAATTCTTGCTTTTCTCGTTCTTGGCGGGCGAGTTCTTTTTTCTCTTGTTCTTTTCTCTGTATTTCTCGGCGGGCGAATTCTTTTTTCTCTTGCTCTTTTCTGGCTAGCTCTCTTACTTGTTCTTCCTCGGCTCTAATTTTCTCTTGAGAACGTGCTACTTGCCATTCGTAGGTAGCGACAGTGAGGTTTCCTTGATATTCGATGGTTTTGTCGATCGCCCGCTCGGCCAAAAAAGAATCGCGAGGAATGAGTCGCAGGTGGTTTAGCGCCATTTCCCACAGGCGTTGTGACTCTTCCCAAGTAGCAGGAGAAGCTTGAGAAGTGCGTCCAATTACGACAGCTTTGGCGGCTATTTTAGCAGCGTCTTCCCAATTATTTTTAGCTCTTTCTTCGGTTTGAATCTGAATTTGAGCGTTTTGGAGTTGCTGTGCCAAATTTTCCGATTGCTGGCGGTTCCAATAATGTTGTGGGGAAAACAGGCTGCTGTCGGGATTTTTCGCAAGATTATCTAATTTTACTTTGAGGCGATCGCGCAATTTGTAGAGTTCCGGGAGCGATTGCGGAGTGTCGCCGTCTGACTGTCGCCCTGAGAGTGCGAGTTGGTAGTGGAGGGAAGGTTGAGCCACTGTTGCGGGCACAGCAACCCAAATAATACCGATGACGACACCGAAAGCATTGACAATGGCGATCGTAATATATTTAACTAACTGCATATAGTTTATCCTCAGACACCCAAATGATTTTACCTAATATTGGGATAAATGGGAAATTTAATTCTAAAAACTTACGCATGAGGCCCAGAAACCGGGTTTTTTACGAAAATGTTTCGTAGTTGTTAATAGATTAAGCGAAAAACCTGGTTTCTTTGTCGGAGTCAATCAGGAATCCCCAGTCCACCATTTCCAGCTTCCTGCACTGTCAAAACATTGCGACCAAAATTTAAATCCCGCAACAGCTTATTCCTTGCCAAGTATTGCTTAAACTGCGATTAAAACGGCTGGCTTAAATACTCTTCGACATCTTTAAATACTGTCCAGGGAAAACTCTCAGGACGATCGAATATTTTATCAGGCGCGATAAATCTGTAATTTGTCTGAGCTAGCTGGCGATCGCATTTTCTTAATTACCGAGGTTTTACCCATCCGGCACTCTGCACTCAAAATAACACTTTGCTGCTCTAAAATCTCCTACAAATCAGAAATTAGCTGGTCGGTACCCATGACTTCTGCTGGGGCAATTTCGCCCCCTGGATTTGCTTTCATTTTTTTGTGGTTAATTATATTGTCATATATATAGCGGTTCGATCGCGTTGTGAGGTATCCGGGATACTTCCACTCCTAGCCTATGCCCACTCCTAGCCTATGCCTAGGAGAGCACCTGATGTTACGCTCGAAAGGCTATACGTTATTTTTTTTGTAATTTAAATTTGACGTATATTGGAGCTACGCAAAATCAGTACCACAGAAGGCAGAGCGGACAGATATATATCCTCAGACAGAGTTTGGGAACCAGAAAAAATGAGAAAAAATGTAAAAAATATGGGTGAAGTTTTGTTAAAATACGGAAAACTGAATATTCGCCCTCACACCGAATGACCTTCTTCAACCCCTGTGAACCTCTAATCCGCTGCAAACAACAACATCTCGACGTACAAGACCTCGCAGGCCTGTTGCGCCTCCGCTGGCAAGTCGGAAATATTACTCTTTTCTCAGGATTTTATACCCGCATTGACCAAACTTTTCTGCTTTGGGCTTTGGTGACGGGAGGGATTTTTTTTACGGCTCAGTTTTTTCCGATCAGTTGGAGCTTTCAGGCGATTATGTGGTCAACTTTGACTCTAATTGGCACTGCGATCATGGCGGTTTTGACTTTGTTTTGGGTAAGAGTCGAGCGAGTTAGCTGGATTCTTTACTCTTGGGCGATTTTGACGATCGCTGGTTTGGCAATCACTGATTACAGCATTTTTACCGGTTGGGGAAGTTTGCTGCTGCACCTGTGCGATTTGTGGTTGGGTTTAAGCGCGGTCGGGTATGTGTTGACTGGTTTGGGTTTGCGATCGCGCACTTTTATCGCGATCGGACTAACTCACTTATTCAGCATTCCTCTATTAACTTTTGTTGCTCCTTGGCAATATCTAACCACAGGCATAATTATGGCCGGTTGTTTGCTGTTATTGTCAGAATTGCAGTGGGATATGCGATCGCCGATCGAGAATACCTTGCTCCCAGAAGAAGAAAAAGAATTCAACCGCATTCAACAGCGATTGCGACAAATCGATACGAGTGTGCCAAAACAAATCCAAAAAATGTAAAGAATTCTGTACAACAGCTCACATTCTCTCAAAATCGCACACAATAGAAAAATGCAGCATTAATAACAAACAAATGTTAACCAGAACAGGTGTTTTGCTGTTTTACCTGTGAATCGCCAACCTTAGGAGAACGGTGTCAGGAAAGCGACTGGCGAACAATGCTGTAATTAGGACGATAAAAGTTAATTCCAGTTGACCTTAGTGGTTAAAACAAAAACAAGTGGTGCAGGGTTTTTACCGTTTCCCCTGCTTTGCAGTCTCCGAGGAGAGGCTAAACCCTCTACTAGAACAGTCTGAGGAGATTGGCACAGAATTGGACAGTTTGTCAAGTAGGTTTTTGAGTTCAGTGTTTAACAAAATTGAGAAAATGCTCACTTAGCAGCTTCCCAGGACTTACTATAAAATAAGTCCTGTTTTATTGTGCGATCGGATTATTCGTAGGTTTGGTTGAGCGCAGCGTTACCCAACTTTCAACAGGCCCGAAGTTGGTTTTCATTCTTCAACCCAACCTACACAAAATATCCCTAACTTCCATTAAAATGTGTCCCAACATATTTTTGCCGCTGCCATCTTTCCCGCAACCCCAATAATAATCTCCCGGTGCATTTTCGACTATTTCTTCATCCCCGGTAGCGAGTAAAATTTCGCGGATATCGGCATGAGTTTCAAATTTGCAGAGTACAGCTTTTCGCATGATATCGTCTTTGACTTGTTCCCAATCTTTGCGGAGAGGGCGAGAGCGATCGCGCCCCATTTCTGCTGCATCTTTCGGCGTTTTTGCTTGGCGAATTTGGTCGCAGTGTTCCGTTTCGAGAAACTTTTGTGCTTGAAAATAATGTTCGGTAGTCGGCCAGTATTCTCCGTCTAACTCGAATCCGTGACGGGAAAAGTTAGAGAAACTGCCGTATTCGCCGCGAGTGCTGTAAAAGTAAATTGTCATAATATCTTTTGATATTTTATGATTTAGGGCGGATATTATACTACCTATAATTATGCCACAATCAACAAGTGGCAATTGGGTTTGTTACAAATTTTTAGTAAAATAGTAAAAGTCTTTTACCT
The DNA here is from genome assembly GCF_015207455.1 of Microcoleus sp. LEGE 07076. Lineage (GTDB taxonomy): Bacteria > Cyanobacteriota > Cyanobacteriia > Cyanobacteriales > Microcoleaceae > Microcoleus. Next base: position 10,759 of record NZ_JADEWV010000039.1, on the reverse strand, counting down.
GCCATCCACTACTTATAATTAATTATGCAGCTTAAAATTCACACCTTCACTGTCCGCAAGCGGTTTGCGCTTACGATCAGCCGCGGTACAACAGCCCAAACTACTAATTTATGGGTAAAAATCGAACACGAAGGCATCGAAGGCTGGGGAGAAGCTTCGCCATTTTCCACAGGTTCTAAGCCCCAAACTACCGAAACTCTGCTAGCAGCTTTGCAGGAAGTTGCACCGCTACTAGAAAAGTTTAGTCCGTGCGATCGCCAAAAAATTGAACAACTATTCACAGAAGTCGAGTTACCCTCGGCCGCCCGCGCCGGCATCGACATGGCAATGCACGACTGGCTGGGCAAAAAAGCAGACTTGCCGCTGTGGAAAATGTGGGGATTAGATCGATCGCGCATTGTCCCCACATCCGTCACCATCGGCATAAATTCGCCGACGAGTGCGAGGGAAAGAGTTCGCGATTGGTTTGGCAAAGATCCCGAAAATATCAAATACCGCGCTGTCAAAGTTAAGTTGGGCAATCCTGAAGGAATTGAAGCCGATAAAGCTATGCTAATAGCAGTCCTGGAGGAAGCGCAGGCTAACATTCAAATCAGTGTAGATGCTAACGGTGGCTGGAATTTGAAAGAAGCAGTAGAAATGTGTAGCTGGCTGGAAAAATATAACATAAATTATGTCGAACAACCGCTGTCACCAGTCGCAGATTTGGCTGAATTCTCGGAACTGTACCGTCAATCGCCGCTGCCAATTTTTGCTGATGAAAGTTGCTTTAATAGTTCCGATATTCCCAAGTTAGCGCCCTGCGTACATGGCATCAATATCAAAATGATGAAGTCAGGCGGATTAACTGAAGCAATGCGGATGATTCACACAGCAAAAGCTTGTGGTTTGCAAGTGATGTTCGGGTGCTATTCCGATAGTGCGATCGCAAATACAGCAGCAGCCCAACTTTCGCCCCTCGCTGATTACTTGGATTTGGACAGTCACTTGAATTTAATTGACGATCCTTTTACGGGTGCAAGCATCGAAAATGGGTGTTTGATGCCAAACGGGCGATCGGGATTGGGAGTGCAGCCAATTGACCTTGTAGAATAGAAGTATCGTTAAACAGTTGACAGTTGTAGGGTGCCTCGCCACCAACCATCACAAATAAAAATCGACCATCGCACAGCGACGCACATTACTTACAGTTGACAGTTGATAGAGGAAGTGCGAGGTTTTCAGGATGGGGATTTACAGTCAACCCTAAAAATATTCAACCTAAAAACGGGGGTTTTAAAACCATGAATTTCGCTCAAAATAAATCTGGAGATAGTATGATGGCAGTAGAATCAATTGCAGAGCAACTTCATATAGAAGCAGAGCTTTTCTATGAAGCACACAAGCCGCCCACTGATTTAATTTTTGATGATGGTGCAGAAATGGAAAGCAACCGCCACCGCATAGCAATGACTATTTTAATCCGTTCGGCAGAACAAGGTTTAGCTAACCGGAACGATTTTTTTGTCGGTGGCAATATGTTTATCTACTTCAGTGCCCAACAGATTCGCAATCGGGATTATCGAGGCCCGGATTTTTTCGCTGTGTTGGGTGTTGACGGCAATACTTCCCGACAAGGCTGGGTAGTTTGGGAAGAAAACGGACGTTACCCGGATATCATTGTGGAACTGCTTTCACCATCAACGGCTAATCAGGATACAGGCAAAAAAAAGGATATTTACGAGCAGGTTTTTAGAACTCCAGATTACTTTGTTTTCGATCCTTTCGATCCGAATTCTTTGCAGGGATGGCATTTAGATAACAATCAACGCTATCAACCGTTAGTCCCCAACGAGCATGGCTGGCTGTGGAGTCAAAGTTTGGGCTTTTGGTTGGGGACTTGGGACGGAATTGTCGATCGAGAAACAGCAACTTGGGTGCGTTTTTTCGACGAATCGGGCAATCTAATTCTGTTACCGGAAGAAGCTGCTCAACAGCAAGTCGAAGCTGCTCAACAGCAAGTCGAAGCTGCTCAACAGCAAGTCGAAGCTGCTCAACAGCAAGCAGAACAGCAACGCCAGCGAGCCTCGCGACTAGAGGCCAGATTGCGAGAGTTGGGAGAAGATCCGAATGCTTTAAACCAGTAATCCCCAATCGGATTTAATATGATGTCGGCTCAATTACCGAAATAAAAAGTGTTTGTAATCAGGATTAAAGTCCCAGGGCTGTTTCATTCTCTTGTAGGTGCCGCCCCCCGTGGCTGCCCCTATGTCTGAAACAACTACAAAATCGTGAATGGGGAGGGTAGGCACGGGGCACTACCCCTACAAAATCATCGTTTTCTTGAGAATGAAACAGCCCTGCTTTAGTCCTTATAAATTTGAGGACTAAAGTCCTCACTACAAACGATTTATTTGTATTATCTCGATCCAACACGATCTAATACTCAATTGATTTGAGATTTTGGCTATAATCTAAAATCTCCAATCGTAAATTTCAAAAGTGAACCAATGACTAAAAACTATCCCATCAAAAATGGCAAAGTTGCTATCTTGTTGCACGAGGGAATTCTCGGTACTTCCGGCAAAACTGGTTTAGCATTTTTGCGCTACAGCGAAGCACAAATTGTAGCAGTAATTGACCGCCAATGTTCGGGACAATCTTTATCTGAATTAACTGGCATTCCCCAACAAGTCCCCATAGTTGCTTCTGTTGCAGAAGCGCTGCAATTTTCGCCGGATATTCTGCTAATTGGTATTGCTCCATCCGGCGGTGTTTTGCCGGCTGAATGGCTGCCAGAAATTAATCAAGCGGTAGCAGCAGGTTTGTCGGTTGTCAACGGTTTGCACGCGAAACTTGCACCTTTGATAACGGTTCCGTTAACCGAAAATCAATGGATTTGGGATGTGCGTCAGGAACCGAAGTCTGTTGGGGCGATCGCCTCTGCGGCCGCTGCTAAATTAAGCTGTCGCCGCGTGTTAACTGTCGGTACAGATATGAGCATTGGCAAAATGTCAACCAGTTTGGAACTCAATCGCACTTGTTTGCAGCGGGGTTTGCGTTCGAGATTTTTAGCAACCGGACAAACGGGTTTAATGATTGGAAATGAAGGCATTGCTTTGGATGCTGTGCGAGTGGATTTTGCTGCTGGTGCGATCGAACAAGCGGTGATTAAACTGGGTACTGAATGCGATATTCTGCACGTAGAAGGGCAAGGTTCGCTATTGCATCCGGGTTCGACGGCGACTCTGCCGCTGTTGCGGGGCGCGCAGCCAAGTCACTTAATTTTAGCCCACCGAGCCGGACAAACTCACATTCGCAATCACCCTCACGTATCGATTCCTAGTTTGTTGAAAGTGGTTGAATTGTACGAAATGGTGGCTGCTGCTGCGGGTGCTTTTGTTGGGACAAAAGTGTGTGCGATCGCTCTTAATACTCACCACTTAAATGAGGCAGATGCGCTGTTAGCAATAGCTGAAGTTCAAGCGGAAACGGGATTGCTTTGTACCGATCCGGTGCGGTTTGGCGCGGAGGTGTTGTTAAGGGCGATCGACGATTAGTATGCTAGAATAAATTTAAATTGAAGATGCAAAGTTATGACACAATCAATTCAAGCAAAAGCACTGACACTGCGCGATGTCAAAACAAAATTTAACTTCCAACTTGCTGAAGACGAGCAATTTTTCCGAGAATGGATTGACGATTTACCTGAAATTACTGATGAAGAAAAGCGATATCTAGACAAAATAAAGGTTGGCTATACTAACAGTGCCGAGTACCCCATGATAGAAGATACCGTGAAAATGGTGGTACTAGCTCCTTTGCTATTTTTAGCAGATTTTTTTCTAACTCCGTTTCACATAGAGTCCGAAAAATCGGTGGAACTTCTGACTTTGGATGAAGGTATACTGGTCAGAGGCAGCATTGATATTCTGCTTTTAATTGAATCTTTTTGGGTTGTGGCGATCGAAGCTAAGCGAGCTCAATACTCCCTTGATGCGGGACTTCCCCAATTGCTATTTTATATGCTGAGTAACCCCAATCCTGACAGACCAACTTTTGGGATGCTGACAAATGGCAGCAACTTCAGATTCATTAAATTGGTTAAACAAGATACTCCGCAGTACGCTTTATCTTATGAGTTCGTAATCGATCGCGGCCAGGACTTTTACGAAGTTTTCCGCATTTTCAAACGAATCGCTGCTGTAGTTTCCAGCTATAACTCATGATTGCAAGTTCTGTTTCCTTACCCCAAGAATGCAGAATCCGCCAAGCGTCGGAGCAAGATATCAAATCAATTAGAAAGTTAGTTTGGAGCGCCAAACTCGATCCGACTCAGTTGCGCTGGGAGCAATTTTGGGTGATCGAATGTGATGGGAAATTGGCTGCTTGCGGCCAGTTGCGGAAGTTTACGGGCGCGCAAGAGTTGGGTAGTTTGGTGGTGGCGAAGGATTGGCGCGATCGAGGTTTGGGAAGCTACCTGACACAATATTTAATTCAACAAGCTACGAAACCGCTATATTTAGAATGTTTGGGAAAGCGACTCGCATCATTTTACAGTCGCTTTGGGTTCCTAGAAGTTCCTGTGGAAGATTTGCCGCAGTCGCTTAAATTCAAGTTCGGTTTGTCTCAGTTAGCTAAAATTTTATTCAGAGTTCCTGTAACAATTATGCAGTATCAAGAAAGTTTTTGATAATTATGACTTTTATGAATTTAAGATGCTGAATTTATGAATTGATTTTAAGTTTGACTTGTTGAATAATTGCGATTGCAGGGTGCGATCGAACTCTGCGGATCTAAAACTCCTACGGCTTCGTGAGGTCTGCGTCAGTCTCAGCGTGCATTTTTGATGACTAAGTACGCAAAATCGGTTCCGATCGGATATCTTGCACCATTCTCAACTAGCCTTTCACGGACGGGCTCTCCCGCCCATCCCACAAGAAAATTTAATTTTTGAAAGAAGAGGCCGGACAGCCTGTGCGAGCGAGAATGGTGCAAGATGTGAGTTCCGATCGGACTTGGGTATTGATCAGACGAGAGAGGAGTTGGGCCCTCACTACAAGCCCATAACGGTATTTTATCGGCGATGGTGTGACTCGCGCACTAGATATGTACCGATATTCCGGATTTGCCGATCGACATTGCGTAAACTCAAAATTCACCGCTGGCGGTAGTCCACTTTGCTCAATTGGCACAGCTAGCGGCCAGAGTCATAGGCTGAAAATACTGATAAATCGTTGTTTATCGGGACACAAGTGTCCTGTGCCAGTACCGGAGCCCGAAAGTGTCAGGGCGATCGCACCACAGACATTCGACTCGTGGCAAATTAGTAAGTGTAAAGCAAACGAATCACAACCGAGTCAAAAAAGCCAACGCAAAAATAAAACATCTTCAAAGCAACAGTAATGCGGAATCAACCAAGCGCTAATGTAGCTAACAACATCTAATCTTGAGGCAAATCCAGCCAAGGACAAAACCGCTAAATTCTTAATTCAATACTTCGGAATTAGTCGATTTAGACTCCCGGCAACCGCTGCTCAAATGCCTTCAATATTTCAAAAATTTTTTGCCTTTTATCCTGATGGAAGCACCACAGACAAGAACAATGAAATATCAGGCCAATCAATCTCAAGCCAAGCAAATACAGCTGATCAAATAGCACAGAAAGACAATTACACATCCATATATTTTAACACAAAAGGAGTCACTAAAATGTTCAACGTAGTAAAAGCTTTCGGTTCAATTTTTTCCACTCAAGGATACAGCGCAGCTAACAATATGTTACTCAAAAATTACGTCAACACCAACTTTAACTATTTCAACGAAGAAGCAGTCGTCGATGAATCGATTTACCCGAATCAAACAGGTCGCGTCCGCTTCCAAGGTAGCTGGTGGCCCGCACGGTGCGATCGCCAAATCACCCTCACACCTGGAGACACGGTTTATGTCATCGGCGTTGACAACATCACTCTCTTAGTTTCCCTCGCTCCCGCCGACTAAACCAGAAAGTAATTCATAACCTTAGAGCCCCGACTTCTTAAAGAAGTCGGGGCTCTGACTATTCTGTTTTTTAGAGACGCACTATGCCTAGGGCTAGGGGCAACCACGGGGGGATTGCCCCTACAAGAGCCTTGCAATTTAGCTTAAAAACCCTCTTTATTTCTTAGCCCGCGGAGGTGGGCTTTGTTTGTGTAGTAGCGGTTTCAACCGCCGAATCATAAAAGAGGTAAGCTGTTCTGCGCTACAATAAAATAGCATTTTTGAGAGCTTGTTTATTAAGCCGATCGCCCATTGGAGATTCGCTACTTTCTGGGCTTTCTGCTGCTATTTCTGATGCGTTACTTGGCGGTATTGGTTCGAGCAGTTTGGATCGAGCTTCCCCAATTGCAGGGTAATTTTCAGCCCAGGATGAAATCGCTGCTGCAAGAACATCGCTCTCGTCGGATAATGGTTCAATTAGCTGCGCTAGTTCCGTTAATTGTGCGGCCGAAAAGAGCGATCGCTGCTGAGTTAAGAGTTCGATAAACGAGTCGATATTTTGTTCGGGTAGTGACATCGATTCCCGTTGGATTTTGTTAATTGTTTGCCGCACAAATTCGAGAGACAAATCTAATAATTGGGCGATCGTCTCTAAATTCATTCCAAACGCGATCATGCGACGAATGGCTTCTAACTTCGCCTGCAATTCACCTTGTTCGAGTCCTTCTTCTAAACCTTCTTGCTTGACTTCCTGATAAAATCGAGTTTGTCTGAGTTCGCTTAAATTCAACATGGCGGCAATTTCCTCGCGGCTTTTTTGGGGGAGTTTGTAGACGATAATTGTTTCGATGAGGTTGATTAAATCGCGTAGAACGATCGGATCGGATAACTGTTGTCGGGCCAGGGCGATCGATTGCCGTGCTTGCTCTGCGGCTGTCTCTGCTGGCTCGATTACCAGTTTAACAATTTTCACTCCCAGCGATTGATCGGCTGCTTCTGGCAATTCATCGAGGTAAATCCGTTGGACACGCTGACTGGTTAGGAGCTCCTGAAATTGCAGCATCTGTTCGTGTTCGATGCGACGATTGGGATAGATGACAACCACGCGCCAAGGATTGACGGGTTTGTATTGTCGCAGATAGAGAAAGAGTTCGCCAAAGATGCGGTAGTACAAGTCGGGATCGGGTTGAAACTGAACTTCCGCTAAGTAAAAGGGTTTTTCCGGTGCTTCGGTTTTGGGGAGAAATAAGCCGTCGATGCGGAATGCGAGTTGTTTGATTTCGCGGGAGGTGAATTCATAGGCGGCGGCTTCGTCTGGAGGGCGATCGATTAGTTCAAAGAAAAAGCGGGGAAATTCTTGAAACAGGCTGTAGAAAATGGTGTCTGTTTTCATCAGTTGTCGATGGGAATCGAAGATTGGTACTATACCATGTCAAGAGAGAACTATGACACAAGAACCGATTTTTGAAGAAAGCAGCGGTAATGTATTTGCTGACCTTGGATTCCAGGATGCAGATGAACTTTTTATGCGAGGCAAAATCGGGATTCAAGTAATCCGTATCCTGAAACAACGCAACTTGAAACAACGCGAAGTTAGTCAACTTCTTGGCATTGCACAGCTAGAAGTATCTCATTTAATGAACGGAGAGTTTCAACAGTTTAGCGAGGACAAGCTACTGATTTTCCTCAATCGACTCGATCCAGAAATTACATGATGTCATCTACCAGTACGATGCCTCCTTCGCAAAAATCAATACTAAGATGATAATCTTCTAAAAGTGCTGTCCCGATGAGAGGACGACGACCCATTGCTAAAACTGGAATCACTTGCTCCACCCCATTCCAAAGGATCGTGCCTTGATGAACGTTGGTTACGATGCGGGAGTTGTCAGCCAAATTTGCATTAATTGGTGCAACGTAAGGTAACTGAAGCTCTGTAACTACAGTAGGCGGCAAAGTTAAGAACCCTTCAAAGCCTGTATCAATAACACATTCGATTTCTATTTCTGCACGTCCCGGAGGGTAGAGAATAATTCCCATGCGTGCTTGAAGCCCAACAACTATTCCATTAATCACAATGCTGTCCTAACCAATGTTCCACCGATTGCGTATACAGCATCATAACCGATGCGCTCTGCCCAAGTGATGGTATTAGGCTGTTTGGCTTGCAGGCGATGACAAGCTGCTAGCAAATCTTTGTCAATCTCGTATTCACCAGTATTGAGATCGATCGCGATGATTTTACCGATATTCTCTGTTGTTTCAATATGGGTACGGATGCGTTGTTGGTATATCTCTTTGCCACGCTGAGCAATTTCTTCGCGGCTAAGGGTGGGATGAGTCATAAAAGTAAGTTCCTAGCTAAAGTTCCTCGGCTGCTTTCTCTATCCTAGTGCAAAATCGAAATTCTGAAGCAGCTTTAGCGTCAGGATGAGAATTACTTCGATCGCAATAAACGGGCGATCGCTCGATAGTTTGACGAGCGATCGCACCTACAAATCGTGAGACTAATTTAACTATTGCTCCTTGGTAGACTTAACTGGAGTATGAGGAAGCGATCGCCTCGTGATGGCTGGCTCTCGATCGAATTGCTGGCGATCGCACAAACGCGGTTTTGTCCGTTTGTCATTAGTCTGTTTCAGTCGGATCATCTTTCTGCAATGTTGTCAGGCCTAGAAAGCACAGCTTGAGCAGAAACAGTAACCCGCCTGCTGTTGGATCGCACAAAGTCGCAAAGCCAACCACTGCAAATTCGATTACTTTCAGCCATTTCTTTTTGTTGGACAGTTTCATCAGGAGTAGTTTGAAATCGACTCTTACATCGTTTCAAAAAGGCTCCGAAGCATGGTCAGAGTAAGTGTTTGACTATTTGTCAGACTTGTCAGACTTGTCAAACTTGTCAGATTTGCCATAATTGAGAGGATAAACTTCTAGGTTTGTTAATGGCACGGCGAACACTCCAAGCTTCTACACAAGGTATTAAAGACATCCGAAAAGCATTGAAACGAAAACAAGGAGGACAAACTTACCTGGCTGGTGCTGTGGATTGTTCTCGACAAACCATCTGGAGTTTGCTCAAAGGCAACCCAATTGATTGCGATGTTTTCATGGATGTATGCACAAAGCTAGGGCTAAAGTGGGAAGACATTGCTGAGCCAGAAGCAGCAGAACCAGTGCAAAACAAAGACTCTAATATTGATGCGTTAGTTCAGCAGGTACGATCGCGCCTCCACGATGACATTCAACGGTTGCACGGCACTATGCCACTTTGGGGGATGGATAGTTGGGTACCGCTGGGTGAGTTGTTTGTGGATGTCAACATTCTGGAGGAACTGAGTAGTAGTCGTAAGTCGGAAATCCATGACTTGTCACAAGATTTCATGAACAATCCCAGCCATCGAGGTTTAGATCGCATTGGCTTGGGCAAGGAACAGGAACGAGTGTCAGGCTTAGAGGTGCTGGCGAAGAATACAAACCTAATGGTGGTGGGCAAACCGGGTTCGGGCAAAACGACATATTTGCAACGAGGGGTAACGGAGTGCAATGCAGGGAATTTACAAGCGCACCGGATTCCGTTTTTGATTAGGCTGCGGGATTTTGTGAGGGATGGACGTGAGGTTTCCTATACCCTAAAGCCTTATCTAGAGAAATGTTGGAAGTTATCAGATGCAGAAACCTTACTCAAGCAAGGTCGGGTGCTGGTTCTGCTGGATGGGTTAGATGAGGTGACGGGGGGCAATGGGAAGAAGATCACCGAGGAAATTAAGAAGTTTGCTCGTGACTATCCGCAGGTGCAAGTAATTGTGACCTGTCGAACGCAGAGTTTTACTGGCGAAATGGACTGGAAATCTCTACGCTTTCAGTTTGTGGAGGTGGCGGATTTTAATGAAACGCAGGTGCAATTGTTTTCAGAACATTGGTTTAAGACGGTGATGGGGGATGAGTCGGCGGGACTTGCGAAGACAAAGGAGTTTTTAGAACAACTATTTTTAGAGTCGAATAAGCCGATTCGGGAGTTAACAATTACGCCGATTTTGCTGAGTTTGACCTGTGCGGTGTTTTACAAGACGGGGAAGTTTTGCTCGAAGCGATCGGAGCTTTATGAAGATGGCTTAGAGTTGCTACTGGAGCGGTGGGACAAGTCGCGGGAGATCGATCGGGATGAGATTTATCGTGATTTGTCGGTAGAGCGGAAGCTGGAGTTATTGAGCTTTTTGGCAGTGAAGAAGTTTGAGCAAGAGCAATATGTGCTATTTGAGCAGGCGGAAATTGAGGGATATATTGCGGAGTTTTTGGGGATTGGGCAGCGGGATAGTGGGGTGGTTTTGAAGGCGATGGAAAAGCAGCATGGATTGTTGATTGAGAGGGCACAGAAGGTTTGGTCGTTTTCGCACCTGACGTTTCAAGAGTATTTAGTAGCGAAGCGGTTTTGCAAGCTATCCGAGCTAGAAAAATTCGTAAATCACATTACAGAGAGGCAGTGGAAAGAAATATTTTTGCTGACAATTGAAATACTGAAAGACTCTAGCACTCATCTTGAATTTATTAATATCAAAGTTATAGAAATACAAAGAGACATCACTATTGTAGGCGAAATTATTCACTGGATAGATCGAAAATCTAACTTAGCAGCTATAGAAATATCTCATTGGAATTGGACAAGTATGAGTATAAAAATGCTTGACGCTGTTGCTTTAGGAAAAGATATTGTAACTTTGTCAAGTGAAGATTTTAAAAAAAGTATTTTTACGGCTAGGTTAATATCTGAATGTAGGTATTTTTATTGGGATTTATTTAATGC